>JBDSCV010000225.1:0-13564 GCA_039920905.1 Pyrinomonadaceae bacterium | reverse complement strand
GACATGCGGCAATATCTCGAATTCATCGCCGACCAGCGTCTAGCGATGCTCGGCCTGCAAAAAGTTTATGGCGCCAAAAACCCGTTCTCGTTCATGGATCTGCAGGACGTGCAGGAACTCGCCAATTTCTTCGAACGCCGCGTCTCGGCCTATCAGGTCGCTGTCGCGGGCGAAGTAAGCTTCGGTGAAGCTTTCTAATAGCTATGGCCGGCTACGGAGCTACATAGATATAGCGATCTATTTGGGAGCGGACACGTTTACAAGTGTCATAAGTTTCTTGAACGCGCCCAAATGCTGATCGCCCAATTGAGCTTCAATGTTTCCGATTTTTATTTCTACCTTTTCAGCGTTTATCATTTTCTCAAAAATGCCAGTCGGCAATATTATGCTTGCGGTGGTCTTAAAAATCGTATTTTTGAGATTAGGTGAAGGCGCATTCGTTGCGGCCGTTTCCTCGCTATCGATACGAAGTGTCCCGGCCTTGAACCTTACCCCATCAATTAAGAATATGACTTGGCGGTCATCGTCATTCAATAATATGTTTTTGAGGGAGCCAGCATTAAATCTCATCGTAACTGAGTCTGGACGCACCGGTTTCGTGCCCATATAAACTACACTCGCTGCAACTCCGAGCGAATAATTTTCATCCGGGGCATTCCTTAATATCATCGTGGAAGTGCTAATAGTCGTACTGTCCATAAAACGATCATACTTCTCACTTATCTCCAGGGGTGAGGTAGTAACCCCAAAGTAAGGTGGAGCGCTTGCAACGTCGAGGCCGGTTGTTAACTGTTGAAACTCTTGAGCTGCTTTGTCAAAATCAGCAATAATCCTATCAATGAAATTCAAGACGGGCCTTTGAAAGCTACCCCCCAAGCCAATCCTGCTAGCTATTTGAGGCGCACCATCAAAATAAATCCAGAAATTTCGGGAACTGCCGATGTCTATCTCTAGATAATTGCCTCTGTTTCTCGGATTCCACATTCCAGTACTATTGCTTTTCGCCTTTCTAACTTCGCTTCGGCTGACATCAAAACCATCGGACTTTTCTCGATCCGGCACATAAGAGATGCGTTGTCTAGATATATAGAGCCAGCCCCGATCAATCTTAATGCCTTCAATATGCCAAACTGGAATTGCAAAGGCATTCTCCCCCTGATGTTTCTGGAAGTAAACCAAGGAGGACCAGCCATCCTTGCTTACGAATCTGATTGCGGGTACCCCATTTATCGAAACAAGCTCTTTGCGCTCTCCGCTTACAGGCTGACCCGGAATTAGGACGCTACCCGAAGAAGTTTGAGCGTTTTTAGCAGATACTAAGCAAAAGATTACCAACACCGCGAGTGTGGCAGTCACTGTAAGGCCTTTTTTCATCTGATTCTCCTAAATAGTCCTTCTTACTAAATTGATATGAAAATTAGCACATAAAAGCAAGTCAATATAATTCCTTGCAGCCGCGGAGAAAGACCGCGTATCGCGCGGTCGCGGGCGAGGTAAGTTTCTCTGAAGCCTTTTAGCAACCGCGAAATACACGAAAGGACGTGAATAAGATATTATTTCTTTTTCACGTCTTTTTGCGTTTTTCGCGGGCAAAAGTTTTTATATGAACGGTCAAATAACTCAATTTATTAAACACCACTACCGGCATTTTAATTCTGCAGCGTTGATCGACGCGGCTGAGGGATATGTGCAGCATCTTGGCAATGGCGGCAAGATGATGATCACGCTCGCGGGTGCGATGTCGACTGCGGAATTGGGCCTCAGCCTAGCGGAGATTATCCGCCAGGACAAGGTGCAGATCATTTCGTGCACAGGGGCCAATCTCGAAGAGGATCTGTTTAACCTCGTGGCCCACGACTATTACGAACGCGTGCCGCACTATCGCGACCTGACGCCGCAGGACGAGCAGGATCTGCTCGACCGTCACATGAACCGCGTGACGGACACTTGCATCCCTGAGATGGAAGCGATGCGGCGGCTCGAAAAAGCGATGGTCGATGTCTGGACGGCGGCCGATCAGAAAGGCGAGCAGTATTTTCCGCACGAATTCATGTATCAGGTGTTGAAAAACGGCTCGCTTGAGAAGTATTACCAGATTGACCTCAAAGACAGCTGGATGTACGCCGCCATGGAGAAAAATCTGCCGATGGTCGTGCCCGGTTGGGAAGACTCAACAATGGGTAATATGTTCGCCGGACACGTCATCACCGCCGATATCAAAAACGTCCACACCGTCCGCACCGGCATCGAATACATGATGTCGCTAGCCGAATGGTACATCGCAAACGCGACTGACGACTCGAACATCGGATTTTTCCAGATCGGCGGCGGGATCGCCGGAGATTTCCCGATCTGCGTCGTCCCAATGCTGCATCAGGACCTCCAACGCGACGGCGTCCCCGTCTGGGGCTATTTCTGTCAGATCTCCGACTCAACGACAAGCTACGGCTCATACTCCGGAGCCGTCCCAAACGAAAAAATAACCTGGGGCAAGCTCGAAGCCGCAACGCCGAAATTCATCGTTGAGTCTGATGCGTCTATCGTTGCACCGTTGATGTTTGCTTATATTTTGGGTTGGTAATAGGAGTTATTGAAAAACGTCTAAGTGATGTTATTTAAAAAGATTTGCTATGCGGTTATTACGACATTCAACAAAGTCGATGGTTTTCCCCCTAAACGATAGATAACTTTCAAGACTTGCGGGTATCGGGGAAGAATTGAAATTATCAAACGGTGAAAAAAATCGGATGGCAGATGAGTCGTCAATTAACAAGTCTTTCAGCAAAAAGAAGTCCACATAATTCTTGAAGTTCTCGAATAGTCGAAAGAAACTATCATACCGCGCAAGTACTGTTTGAAGCGGACTCTCTTCGCCAGCATAATATCGCCTAATACATTCCACTGTCAGGTCGAATCTATCGGCAATTCTGGGATGACAACCCCGCGCCCCATTGATGGTCATGCAACCGTCGATTCTATTCCCGGGGAAAATCATAATTCCGCCAATGGTATAGGTGATGTATTCAAAATTTTCAACTTCTTCTTCTGGAATCTGCTCAAAAATTGAAGAATATTTCTGACGTTGCAATTGTTTCAAAAAGGTAGGAAGTACCGTATCGCTCGCCAGAACAAATTCTCCAAGGTCTGATTTATGGTAAAGATACCCATTTCCAGAGTTGCTATCCAGATCAAAGAAGTGACCGTTCGGCAGAGTTTTGCTCCACAAAACTTTGTGATACTTTTTCAATGTAGCACTAGTTTTATCGGGGTCACCGCCGTTTGCGTCGGTTCTAAAGTCAAAAGTAATGTCGATGGGGATGGTACGCATTTGGCACGGATCGTAAATTTCTTGATACCATTATACGGATGGCGGAGTCAAAGATAATCGTTACAGGCGGAGCGGGATTTATCGGCAGTGCAGTCGTTTGGTGTTTGAACGAGCTTGGGCAGGAAGACATTTTGATCGTTGACCGGATGGACGGGAGCGAGAAATGGAAAAATCTCGCGTCTCTGAAATTTGCTGACATTATTGACGCCGATGATTTTATTGACGAGCTTGGTAGTTTCAAAGATGCTAAGAACATCTTTCATCTAGGAGCGTGTTCTTCGACGACCGAGACTGACGCGGACTATATGCTCCGCAATAATTATCAATATACTAAGGACCTCGCGGAATTTTCGCTGGCTAACGACATTCGTTTTATCTACGCTTCGTCCGCCGCGACCTACGGCGACGGAACCGCCGGAATGGCCGATGGCACCGGCGATCTGGACAAATTTCGCCCGCTGAATGTTTACGGATATTCAAAGCATCTTTTTGATCAATATGCGGCGCGCAACGGCATGTTTGACCGTATCGTCGGGCTCAAGTATTTTAACGTTTTCGGGCCCAACGAGAATCATAAGGGAGACATGCGGAGCCTTGTAAACAAGGCGTTTGACGAGATCAACGCGACCAGCATGCTCGGCCTGTTTAGGAGCCACAACCCCAACTATAAAGACGGTGAATTTGGTCGCGATTTTGTGTACGTTAAGGATGCGGTCGATATGACGCTGCATTTTATGGAAAACAAAATCAGCGGATTGTTTAACGTCGGTTCGGGCCGCATGGCGACCTGGAACTCCCTCGCAAACGCGGCATTCGCGGCGCTGGGTAAGGAGCCAAATATCCAATATATAGATATGCCCGAGCAGCTTCGAGGGCGTTATCAATATCACACGCAGGCCGATCTGACGCGGATCAGACAGTCCGGATACTCGGCGGAGGCCACACCGCTCGACGCCGCTGTCACCGATTACATTCAAAATTATCTTGCTGCGGACAAATATCTCGGTGACGTCTGAACATCATTCCAGTTGGCGCGGGCTCGTGCTGCTTTGGGATGAGCAGGTGATCTTTCTTGGCCGCGCCGCCGATACCAGCCTGCACGCATCGCCTGCTATAAAAGTATGTGTCGCTCTTAGCGGAAATTTTGGCTTGCGAACCAATAAAACTGATGAGTGGGCGGATCACGACTCGGCCATCATTGCGCCGGGCCAGCCGCACGCGATCGACGGCCGCCATCACAAGATGGCGATGCTTCTCCTCGTCCCCGAAGCAAAACTTGCCCAGCCGCTTGGACCGATCTTTTCAGACAAAGGCATTACAATACTTACGGCAGATGTCGTCGCAAAAATTCGTCAAATCTTTACCGATTTCGACGAAAGGCTGAAAAATGACAATTCGATCGAAGATAATTGTTTTCCGATGATCGAGGCGATTGCACCCGGCGGCGAGATTTTGCCGATCGACAGCCGGGTCTCACTCAGCATTGAAGCGATCAGATCGAGCCGCGAAGAGGGCATCTCCGTCAGCGAGATCGCCGCGATGTCGAGTTTTCCGAGAGCAGAGTTTCTCATCTTTTTACCGAAAACGTCCGTATTCCGGTTCGTCGTTATCTGCTCTGGCAGCGTCTGCGTGACGCGATGCACCAGCTCGCACACGGCAGTTCGCTGACCGAAACGGCACATGCAGCGGGCTTTGCCGACTCCGCATATCTCACACGCACATTTCGCGGAATGCTCGGCATCGCCCCGTCCGCCTTACAAAAGAAAGCTCGCTCATCTCTTTTCTAAAATAGCTGAATCGTTCAAGTATTTTTCCGCACTTAAGTTCATACTCTGTTCACATAAGGAATTGTGGATAATTAATGTGGCCCATTCCTTTTCTTAAATTGCGTTCTTTGCGTCTTTGCGTGAAAAAAAACTCACGTAAAAACTCAAAGTAAGAGGAGAAAGACAGTAAAGAAATGAACAAAGATAATCTAATCTATCCGGCTCCAATCGTCATCGGTGCCGACGAAGCCGAAAGCTCTGAAAACTGGGGATTTCGCGACACTAGCTTTTCGATTTACGAGCGCGACTCGGTCGAGATAACCGGCACACGTTACGAACTGAGCGGCAAAGAGCTGCCGCTTCTGCTGCCATGGATACGCGAAACGCTTGCAATCGACCTCGACGCCCGCGACCAGCATAAAAATTCATATCCGACCGAGTTTATCTTCGCAGTCCATCACAAAAAGCATTCTCAAACTTTCCGCCAAAAGGTTCGCATTTCAGCCTCAATATGAAACTGATCCAGCCGAGCGTTGACGGGCCGTCGAAAAAACAGTCGAGCATCACCGCCGTCAAAGAGATCGGTGTCGTGATCGAGCAGATGGAGAATGATTTTTTTGCGGCTACTCAAAAACAACAAACTGATTAGCTGTTTGCTTATGACAGGGCGTCTGCAATACCATTTTCACTGAGAGATGAAGATATTTCACGGAACCGAAAACGCCAATATTTCACGCCCGACCGTGTTGACGCTCGGCGTCTTTGACGGCCTGCATCTTGGCCATCAGGCAATAATGAAGACGGTCGTAGAACGAGCGATGATAGCAAATGCGGTCGCCACTGCGATCACATTTGACCCGCACCCGCGAGCGGTTCTGCATCCCGAAACGGCCCCACCGCTGCTCCAAACGCTGGACCAAAGGCTCGCAAATCTAAATGTTCTCGGTATCGAACAGGCGATCGTCATTCCCTTCACACGCGAATTTGCGGGCCAGCCCGCTGAAGATTTTTTGACGAACATAATCCACGACCGACTCCATGCAAAAGAGGTTTATCTCGGAAAAGGCTTTGCATTTGGCAAAGATCGCGGCGGTAATATAGAGCTTTTGCGGGGATTGGGCGAGAAACTCGGTTTCGTCGCGGACGAGGTCGATGAGGTGCAGATACGTGGCCAGAGGATAAGTTCGTCGGCGATCCGAGAGCTGCTTGCCGCCGGAAGCGTAAATCTTGCCCGGCGGATGCTCGGACGTCCCTATGGCGTCGAGGGCGTTATTATCCGAGGAAACAGACGTGGACATACGATCGGCTTTCCGACGGCAAATTTAAAGCCTCATAATCGCGTGATACCGCGTTTCGGTGTTTATGCAACCGCCACTTTGATCGATGGAACCTGGCGAAAAAGCATCACGAATATTGGCGTCCGTCCGACCTTTGAGAACGACGCCGAACCGTCGATCGAAAGTTTTATATTCGATTTTGACGGCGATCTCTATGGCGACGTGCTTCGAGTCCGTTTTCTGCACCGCATCCGTGACGAAAAAAAATTCAATAGCATTGACGAATTAAAGGCCCAGATCGAAAAGGACTCGCGGCGGGCGAGGAACTATTTTCGCCATCAGGGCGTAAAGAATATGCTGGAGATACTATGAAGATAACCGAACTCCGACCGATGTTATGGACAGAAGATCTGCCTGGGAGCATTAAGTTTTATACCGAAACGCTGGGCTTTACGGCGGACGAGGTCAATGAAGATTGGGGATGGGCGTCGCTTTCGACGGGCGGAGTCGGCATTATGCTAGCCCGGCCAAAACGCTCACACACCATATAACAAGATCGGGTTTACCGGCACGTTTTAGTTCACGACCGACGAATATCGAAGCGATGTGGGCGAAAGTAGAAGACAAAACCAAGATATGTTACGGCATCGAAGACTTCGAGTACGGAATGCGCGAATTCGCAATATAGGATAACAATGGATACACATTGCAATTCGGGCAGGAGATCAGGGCATAAATAATGATCGAGACAACCAGCGGGACAATTCTAAAAGAGCCCCAAACTATTGCGACGAACGATAATCAATTTGACGAGCTCGTACCGACAAACGAACTCGCCGTCGCTAAGTTGACCTCAAATAAAGATCGGATCGAGGAAGACAGATCGCTGCAAAAAGTTGAAAGTTCGGTCGAAGCTAAATTCCAGGGCGTAAGTGGATATTTGCGGCTTTTTCAGATCTCGCGGGTTATCGCGATGCTCTCGCTTTACTTATACCTCGATCAATTTGAGATCCACCGAAAACAGCAGAATAAACAGAAAAATGAACGTCTGAAAACGGCGATGCGACTGACGAGAATGGCGGTTTATGGCGAAAAACTACACGCCGTCCGGCTGTGGTTTTTTCAGAAGTTTCTACTTTTGCTCCGCCGGTTTTTTATAGGAAACGCAACCAACAAAGAAGCCAATCAGGAAAAGCAGGCCGTTTGGTTGAAAGAGAAACTTATCGAATTGGGGCCGACGTTTATCAAGATCGGTCAATCGATGGGAACGCGGGCCGACCTTTTGCCGCTGCCGTTTGTAAAGGAGCTTGGAAGTTTGGTGGACAGTGTCCCGCCGTTTCCTAACGACATTGCATTCGCGCGCATCGAGCTCGAATTGGGCCGCAAGATCAATGAGGTTTACTCCGAATTTGAACTAGAGCCGGTAGCGGCCGCATCGCTCGGCCAGGTTTATCGTGCCCGGCTCCACACCGGCGAAGAGGTTGCCGTCAAAGTTCAGCGGCCAAATCTGGAAGCTACGATACAAGGCGACATTGTCATTCTCAAAAAGGTGGCGAAATTCGCCGAACGCTTTCCCCAACTGAATGAAAATGCCGACTGGATAGGTATGCTGCGCGAATTTGACGTGACGATCCACGAGGAAATGAATTATGCAGCTGAGGGCAAAAATGCGGAACGTTTTCGCGAAAGTTTCAAAAATTGGTCGAATATCCACGTGCCGACCATCTACTGGAATGCAACGACCGCTAAAGTGCTGACGATGGAATTTATCCACGGCACAAAGGTGACCGATCTTGAGGAACAGGCTCGACATAACATATCTCCGGCAAAAGTAAATCGTTTATTGATAAAGACTTATCTCAAACAATTGCTCGAAGATGGTTTTTTTCACGCTGACCCGCATCCCGGCAACTTGCTCGTGATGCCTGACGGGCGGCTTGCGTTTTTTGACTTCGGAATGGTTGGCCGCATCACGCCGCAGTTGCAGGCAAAGATGATCGACGCATTTTTTCACGTGGTCAGCAAGGACCCGGGCGGGATCGCAGAAGATCTGATCGAACTCGATTTTCTAAAGCCGGGAACAAGTCCCTCGATAATTAAGCCGGTTGTAGAAAAGATGTTTGAGTTTCACTTTAATCTCAAACTCAAAGACGTCAATTTTAAAGAGCTTACATACGATCTGGCCGACGTGATGTATGATTATCCATTTCGTCTGCCATCAAATTTTACTTATATTATGCGGGCATTGATGACCCTCGAAGGTATCGGCATCATTACCGATCCGGAGTTCAATTTCTTTGAGACGGCCAAGCCGTTTGCCAAAGAGTTCATGCTCCGTCGCGAGGGCAACGATTTTCGAAAAATGTTCGTCGATAAAATAATGGGCCGCGACGAAGGCGGCAAGATTGACTGGGACCGGACGTGGAAGCTGGCGAAAATGGCTTTTCGTACGGTTCTGAATACCGGAAACTAATGGGCCGGCCGCCTCTGACATTACCCGTAAAAGTATCTGTGCACGAAAACCCAGCCATTGCTCGTGCCCGTGAGCTTATTCTTTCACACGGATGGAACTCAACCTCATTTCAGATCGTCAATCCCGGCATACGACGGTGGTTCTCGCCCAATTGTGATGCCGTCGTAGGATATGTCTCGTCCGGCGGCGTCAGAGTCGTTGTCGGAGCACCCGTTTGCCAGCATGAGCGTCTCGGTGACGTGGTTGATGAATTCGAAACAGACTCAATCCGATCGGGTGAAGACGTCTGTTATTTCGGAGCCGAGACGCGGCTCGAAGAGCTTTTTGGTGACTCGCCGCATCACGCAAAGCTCCTGCTCGGATCGCAGCCCGTATGGAGACCAACCGAATGGGCCGGGATAGTGTCGGAACATAGATCCCTGCGAGCTCAGCTGAACCGCGCGCGTAATAAAGGGGTGGTGATATCAGAGTGGTCAAACGAAACGGCGCGCGATAATCCAAAGCTAAAGAAATGTCTTCGAGAATGGCTCGATTCCAAAGGTCTGCCGCCGCTCCATTTTATGGTTGAGTCCGACACGCTGTCACGTCTCGAAAACCGCCGCGTCTTCGTTGCCGAATGCAATAGCAAAATCGCCGGCTTTGTCGTTGCGTCTCCGGTTGCGATGAGAAACGGGTGGCTTTTTGAGCAATTTCCTCACGTCCCGGGAGCCCCGAATGGAACCGTCGAATTGATGATCGACACGGCGATGCGGGCAATGGCAGACGACGGGGCTGAATATGCGACACTTGGCTTATCTCCGCTTTCAACACGGGCCAAAGTTGACCCGTTTCATAATCCTTTTTGGCTCCGAATACTGCTTGCATGGATGCGAAAACATGGGCGGCGATTCTATAATTTTGACGGCCTCGATGCTTTCAAATCAAAGCTGCGACCCGAGAGGTGGGAGCCGATATTTGCCGTTTCCAACGAATCACAGGTATCATGCAAAACACTGTATGCGATAGCCGGAGCATTTAGCGGCAATGCCCCCGGCAAGATGATAGTTGAGGGTTTGGGCCGTGCGGCGGCGACGGAATTTCGATGGCTTCGCAAAAAAATGCGATAATACCCTGCTGCAAACTGAAAGTGGCGACGGAAACGGTTTTTCTAAAACTGGAAAGGGACGGAGAATGGCGCGGAGCCGGCTATTCGATAAACTAGAGGTCTGACTATGAGACGATTTTTCGTCGTGTTTTTCGTGTCAGTCGCGATCTTGGTTTCTGTTTGCGATGATACAAATGCTCAACCAAAAACGATGATAGACCGTGTAGAAATCATTCATATAACCAAAGATTTTTCCGTAACCACGCTCGACGATACCAAATGGAAAAAGGCTAAAGCCGTCTGGATCAATTCCTATTGGTCAGGCTCCCCGGCGCCCGACGGCCGTCAATTCAAGGCACGTCTTTTGTGGTCAGCTACGGCACTTTATGTTCGCTTCGAGGCAAACCAAACCGAGCCGCTGATCGTCAGCGAAAAACCCGACCTTACAAAAAAGACCAAGGGCCTGTGGGATCGCGATGTTTGCGAGATATTTATAGCTCCGAATAGAGCTGAAAAAAACAAATACTTCGAGTTTGAGATCGCACCGACGGGCGAGTGGATCGATCTTGGCATTGTTGTATCACCGGCAAAACGCGAAACCGACTGGGATTACGCATCGGGTATGCAGTCGGCGGTAAGGGTAGAAAAAAACAAGATCGTAATGGCGATTAAGATCCCATTTGCATCTCTCGGCAAAACTCCGAAAGCCGGTGACATCTGGCTCGGCAACCTCTTTCGCTGCGTGGGAAAAGATCCGACACGGGGCTATCTCGCATGGCAGCCGACGATGACAGTGGAACCTAATTTTCACGTTCCCTCAAGATTTGGGGAATTTGAGTTTGTAAAGTAATTCGGATTGAATGACCAGTTTTTCTTGAGGCTTCTCGAAGTTAGTTTAGAAACCTAGACCGTCATGCCCCCATCAACCGCTATCGTCTGGCCGGTGATATAGCTTGACGCGTCAGACGCGAGAAATACGGTAACACCTTTTAACTCGCCTTCATTTCCGACTCTTGGAATGACGTTATTCTCCTGGATGGAGCGCTCGTAAATGTCGATAACGGCATCCGCTAAGCGCGAGTGAAAAAAACCTGGAGCGATAGCGTTAACTCTTATACCTTTTCGGCCCCAGCTCGCGGCAAGCTCGCGCGTGAGGCCAATCAGGCCGGCTTTGCTGGCAGCATAACCCGCGTAGAAAGGCCCGTTTGCAGACGAAGTCAGACCCGCGATCGATGCAATATTAATTATCGAGCCGCCATCTTGTTTTAACATCTCGCGTCCGACGGCCTGAGCAAAAACAAAACAACCGGTGAGATTCACATTCAGAACCTTTTGCCATTGTTCGAGCGGCATATCCTCGGGCATCGCTCCCCATGAGATGCCGGCGTTGTTGATAAGAATATCGACCGAACCAAATTTACTGACGGTTTCATCGACCACCGCCTGAACATCTTCGGGT
Organism: Pyrinomonadaceae bacterium; assembly: GCA_039920905.1. Classification (GTDB taxonomy): domain Bacteria; phylum Acidobacteriota; class Blastocatellia; order Pyrinomonadales; family Pyrinomonadaceae; genus OLB17. The sequence continues at coordinate 2,177 of JBDSCV010000225.1, read as the reverse complement.
TTGGCCACGTCACACGTTTTACCTGCAACATTAAAGCCCTTTTCCTGAAACTCCGTTACCGTCTCCTCAAGCCATTCGGCACGGCGGGCGCACAGCATCAAATTCGCTCCGGCTTCGGCCAATCCTTCGGCCATTTCCTTGCCGATGCCGCGCGAACCACCAGTGACGATAGCTGTTTTGCCAGTCAGGTCAAATAATTCGTTTATGTGTTTTGTCATAGTGAGTTAGTAAATAGTAAATCGTTAACGGTAAATAGTAAATCGCAATCTGGGCACGGGTGGAAAAGCTAGATTCGGAATCAGCTATTTACTATTCACGATTTACTATTTACGATATTTAGAGCTATGGCAAAAACACAAAAGGAACTCGCATTTTTACGCGACCTATACATTCAGGACGAATGGACGCAGCGGTTTACCGGCCTGGTTGATAAGCACATGGATCTGAGCGACTCGGAGAACATGCTCTATATCAATGCCGGCACGGGCGGGCACGCACTGGCGGTAAACGAGCGGTTTGGCGAAAAGACGGATATTTTCGCCGGCTGTGAAAACGAAGATCTGCTTGTGATCGCTCAGGACAAAGCTGCCGCAATCAGCTCGGATGTTGATTTTTCGACGACCCGTTTTGAGGACGACGCGTTTGATGCTGTGTTGGCCGACGCAAGTTTTGTTTCGCCGTCGGAACTCGAGGAGTTTATTGAAAGTACGATCCGCGTTGCGCGTACGGGCGGCGACGTAGCGATTTTTTTGCCGTCGGCCGGTAGTTTTGGCGAAGTTTTTTCATTATTGTGGGAGGCTCTGTTAAATGAGGATTTGACCGACTATGGCACCGCGGTTGAAGCCCTGATCTATGAGCTTCCGACCGTTTCGCGGATTGAAGAGCTTGCAAAAAACTTCGGCATGGTAAATATCAACACGCAAATGGCGACAGAGCTGTTTGAATACGAAAATGGAACCGATTTTGTCGAATCGCCGCTGGTCGCCGATTTTTTGATGCCGGCCTGGCTCGAAACTCTCGACGAAGACGAAAAAGGGCGAATCGTAAAACAACTCGCCCAGTCGATCGCCGCCGAGGACGGCGACGGTTCGTTTAGATTTGCGGTGAAGGCGACGCTCTTGACCGGCGAGAAAGGTTAGGTGGCTCTTTTGTGAAGCGAGGATTATTTGATCGAGTCGATCTACATTTGATCAAGGAATTGATTAGACTATTTGATCGAAACGACTTTCATGTCTACAAACGACTCGTCGTAAATATCACCTTTTTTTATCGGCTGAATCTGTTTGATAGCAAACTCGCCCTCTTCTAGAGGAACGACAGAAACGCCCCGAAATTTCACACGATAGCCGCCTTCATCAACATTGATCTTCAAATAATAGGTTGCACCTTTAGCCACATCGATATCGATGCCGCCCAATTTCTTATCTCGCACGTAGAAACTATGTTTTCCCGGTGCGAGATGGAGAACGAAGTAGCGATTCTTACTAATCTCAGCTGTCTTCTTTTCATCTACATAGACTTTTCCCGAGAATCGCCCGCTAGTCCAAGTGTGATGGGGCATATAGACGAAAATAGTCCCCTCTTCTACGGGAACTAACTGAGACTTAATCGACTGAGCAACCGTCAGGACGACAAAAGCCAAAAAAAGATAACGGAAAATATGCACAATTGTTAGAAATGATCCAGAGACTTTACTGAACGTCAATATTGCTTTCGGCCCGTTTACGCATTTCTTCAGCCAGTTCATCATCGCTCAACGTAGTGATCTGCGGGACTGCCGCGTTCGACAGCTTTTGGGCCTCAGCTTTCTCTTCTTCCTCTGCCTCGCGCATGCCGTCTTTAAAGGCCTTGCGCGACTGGCCCAACGACTTTGCCAATTGAGGAAGGCGTGTCGCACCAAATAGCAGAAACAAAACCGCGACTATCAATAAAATCTCTGTTGTTCCGAAGTTCATATAATTGATCCTTTATCTTTAGACTCACCTAAAGTCTGTCTGCTCTCATAATACCGCTATTTGCGGCAAGATTCACGCAAAAATCTTAGTGCTCCGCCTTAAACCGATCCATTGCCTCGACAAGCGCCGAAGTGATACCTTTTTCAGACACCGAATGTCCCGCGTCTGAAACCACAATAAACTCAGCCTCCGGCATCGCTTTGTGTAGGTCCCACGCAGAGG
>JBDSCV010000224.1:0-4139 GCA_039920905.1 Pyrinomonadaceae bacterium | reverse complement strand
TCGCGGTGAATTATGCCGGCCTTATGTGCGGCGGCAAGAGCTTCGGACACCTGAATCGCGATCTTTAGGATCGCTTTTAACTGCATCGGCTCTTTTGGCAAAATGTGTTCACGCAGAGTTTTTCCGTCTATCAATTCGGTAGCAATGTAGTTTCGCCCTTCGGCTTTGCCGATCTCGTAAACTGTCAGAATATTTGGATGATTGAGAGCGGACGCAGCTTTGGCCTCTTGGATGAAACGCCTTAATTTATCGGAATCCCTGCTAAAGTCTTCGTTCAGGAATTTAATGGCCACTTTGCGGTCGAGCTTGGTATCGTGAGCCAGATAAACCTGCCCAAATCCGCCGGCCCCGATCTTTGAGACGATGCGGTAATGCGCTAAATTCGCGTTGGCTTTTAAATCTTTGGTCACCTTGTTGCTCATTAAGATAAGACTGCTCACGTAATCATGGCAGCACAGGGAATGTGGAAATTATAATCGAAAACAGTGATAAAGAGTAAGTTGAGTTAATTCAGCTGGAATAATCCTTTCATTACTATCGCAATTGCGTATTTGTGGAGCTAGACTAAGGTATGGACTGGAAAACATTTGGAACGGCTTTTTTGACTTTGTTTCTGGCGGAATTGGGCGACAAGACGCAGCTTGCCGTAATTACGATGACGGCGAATACTGAGTCAAAGGTCTCGGTCTTTCTCGGTGCTAGCCTCGCTCTCATTGTCGTTACAATCCTGGGCGTGGTTTTTGGAGGCGTCTTGAGTCAGTATGTGCCTACCGAATGGCTACAGCGGATCGTAGCGGTCGCATTTATCGTGATCGGCGTGCTTATGCTGCTTGGAAAGCTCTAAAAATGAGGCTCATTTCTTAAGCCGCGACAAGAACTTCTGTCTGAACTTTGCGACCTTCGGTGCGACTACCGCCGCGCAATACGGTTGGGTCGGGTTATTTGCAAAATACTCCTGATGATAATTCTCGGCCGGCCAGAATTTATCAAATGCCGTCACCTCGGTCACGATCGGACTTGCGTAAATGCCCTCGGCGGTGATCTCGGCGATCACCTCGTCGGCAGTTTGCCGCTGCTCATCCGAATGGTAAAAGATGGCCGAACGGTACGACGAGCCAATATCGTAGCCCTGACGATTCAATTGGGTCGGGTCGTGAACAGTGAAATAAACGCGAAGCAGATCGGCAAACGAGAGCTCACCAGGATCAAATTTTATCTGAATAACCTCCGCGTGGCCGGTCGTTTCAGAACAGACCTGCTGATAAGTCGGATTTTCCGTATGCCCGCCGGAGTAACCGGAAACGACGTCTTCAACGCCGATGAGATCGTCAAAAACCGCCTCAACACACCAAAAACACCCAGCTGCCAACGTCGCTGTTTTGAAATTATCGTTTGCCATATAATCCTCTTACTTAGTTTGCTGTGAATGCGCCAAAACCTCAAACAATAACTCAAAAATCTCGATATTTCTACGCGATTCTCCTACTGTTTCGCCCCATTAATAGAGACCGTGGCGGCGAATATAGATGCCGTGGATCGACGGGTTTTCGAGCAGTAAATTTTCTATCACATGCGAAAGTGCGATCTGATCCGGCGAGTTTTCGACTATCGGTATCCGCTCGTATGTTCATGTGTTTTGACACCCGACAGCCTCTTTAGAACCTCGTAACCCTGCATCGAAAATTGAACCGTCAACACAGAATTTATCGGAAAGGAGCGATCCCCAGACGGTTTGCGAATAGAGGATACATCGGGCTTTTGGCCTGAGACGGTAGATCGAAAGATGCAAAAGCGTTTCGTCCGAAGGTCGGCCAAACCCTTGTAGTATCTCGGCGTCGTCATCTATCTCGAGGAAATTTGTCTCGTCCAGCGTGCCTTTTTCGTTTCCGGCCGAGGTGATGCACAGGCGAAGCGGTTTTCGCGCCAAGAGAATGCTGAAATTGCCGCTAGCCGCGCATACCCAGCCGCGGCGGTAAAACTCGCGGCCGGTCTCGGTCAACTCTTGGGTTGGATTTGGGAAATTTGGTGTCTCTGACATTTTCTTTTCTGCATTCTGCTCTGCGTTCTCAGCGGTTTCCGCGTTTAATTTCCACCTAGGGACTTTTCCCACGCAGGGATCGCGGAGCCCGCGGAGAAATCCTGGCTATTCTTCATCTTCTCTCAATTTTTCCAAAACCGACAAATCCTCGAGTGTTGTTACATCTCCCGCAACCTTGCTGCCTGACGCGATCTCGCGGAGCAGACGCCGCATGATCTTACCGGAGCGTGTCTTTGGCAGAGCGTCGGTAAAGCGAATGTCGTCGGGTTTTGCCAGCGACCCGATCTCTTTGGCCACATGCGTGCGGAGTTCGTTTTTGAGTTCGTCGCCGCCGGTGCGGCCGCCTTCCAGCGTTACAAATGCTGAGATCGCCTGACCCTTGATGTCGTCAGGACGGCCAACGACAGCCGCCTCGGCGACCGCCCCGTGCGAGACGAGGGCGGATTCGATCTCGGCAGTGCCGAGACGGTGGCCGCTGACATTTATCACATCATCGACGCGGCCCATTATCCAGTAATAGCCGTGTTCGTCCCGCCTTGCACCATCACCGGCAAAATAGAAGCCAGGAATTTCCGACCAATAGGCCTGGATGTATCGCTCATCATCACCCCACAACGTGCGGAGCATCGACGGCCACGGGTGCGTCGCCACAAGATAACCACCTTCGTTTGTGCCAACGGAAACACCTTCTTTTGTGACGACATCGAGCAAAATTCCGGGTATCGGTCGCGTCGCCGTCCCCGGTGTTGTCGGTGTTGCACCAGGAAGCGGCGAGATCATAATGGCACCTGTTTCCGTCTGCCACCACGTATCGATGATCGGACATTTCGCTTTGCCGATAATCTCGTGATACCACATCCACGCTTCCGGGTTGATCGGCTCGCCAACGGTGCCAAGCAGCCTAAGACTTGATAAGTCGTGCTTGAGCGGATATTGCTCGCCCCATTTGATAAACGCCCGGATCGCGGTCGGCGCGGTGTAAAAGATCGTGACCCGATGCCTCTCGATGATGTCCCAGAAGCGGTCTGGTTGAGGAAAATTCGGCGCTCCCTCATACATCATCACGGTTGCCCCATTTGCCAGCGGCCCGTAGACGACATAGCTGTGCCCCGTGACCCAGCCGATGTCGGCGGTGCACCAATAGACATCTTCATCCTTGAGATCAAAGACTAATTTTGCCGTGTAGGCCACCTGTGTCAGATATCCGCCGGTCGTGTGCAGGATGCCCTTTGGTTTTCCGGTCGTGCCCGAGGTGTAAAGGATGTAGAGCGGATGTTCGGAGTCCAACTCCACCGCCGAGCAGTCCGATTCGATTGTCTCGATGATCTCGTGCCACCAATGATCGCGGCCCACCCTCATCTCGACCTGCGAGCCTGTCCGGCGGTAAACGACGACCTTCTCAACTGTAGGACATTTTTCGGCAGCCTCGTCAACAATCGGTTTCAGCTTGATCTCCTGCCCCCGCCTATAGCCGCCGTCGGCTGTAACGATCAATTTGCACCCGCAGTCGATAACGCGGTCGCGGATCGCGTCAGCCGAAAATCCGCCAAAAATAACGGTATGCGGCGCTCCTATGCGGGTGCAGGCGAGCATCGCAATGGCAAGTTCCGGCACGAGCGGCATATAAAGTGCTACACGGTCACCCTTTAGAATGCCGAGTTTCTTGAGTACATTCGCAAACCGGCAAACTTCGTGGTGAAGTTGCAGATAGGTCAGCGTCCGCGTTTCGCCCGGCTCGCCCTCCCAGATGAAGGCAGCCTTGTTCTTTCGCCCGGTCGTCAGATGCCGGTCGAGGCAATTATACGAGATATTGATCTCGCCGCCGACAAACCATTTTGCGAACGGCTCGCTCCACTCCAGAATGGTGTCCCATTTCTTGAACCAATCGAGACTTTCCGCTTGCTTTGCCCAGAATGCCTCGGGGTCGGCCTTGGCCTCGGCGTAGAGCCGCTCGTATTCCTCAAAACTTTTGATGTGCGCCTTCGCTGCAAATTCAGGCGAAGGCGGAAAAAGGCGGTGTTCGTTCAAGGTCGATTCGATAGCGATTTGTTCCGACATAATTTTCTCAGATCATAGTTTATCGGGAAGAGCGATAAAAGCT
>JBDSCV010000223.1:0-4157 GCA_039920905.1 Pyrinomonadaceae bacterium | reverse complement strand
CTCTGGGGCTTATTTATTATGGCAAATGACTACTGCTCACCGCTCGACATTACACAGATCGAGCAAAATTTTTCGGAGATAAATCCGGCGTTGTCGGCCGCTGAGGCCGGTGTCGAGGCGAACCGCTGTCTGTATTGCTACGACGCGCCGTGTATGCACGCGTGCCCGACGCATATCGACGTGCCGTCGTTTATAAAAAAGATCGCGAGCGGCAATCTGCACGGCTCGGCGCGTGTGATATTTGACGCAAATCCGATCGGCGCGACGTGCGCCCGCGTTTGTCCGGTCGAGGTCCTGTGCGAAGGTGCGTGCGTCGAGAAAACTCTGCTCAAAAAGCCCATCGAGATCGGGCGTCTGCAGCGATACGCGACCGACTATGCGATGGCAAGCGATAGACAAATATTTGAAAAAGGCGAGGCGAACGGTAAGTCTGTTGGCATCGTCGGCTCAGGTCCTGCGGGGCTTTCGTGTGCGTCGTATCTCGCAAGGCTTGGCTACGACGTCACCGTTTACGAACGCCGCGAACTCGCCGGCGGCCTCGACACTTATGCCATGGCAGAGTATAAAATGCCGCAAAAGGTCTCACTGGACGAAGCCGAACACATCGCCCGTATGGGTGTGAAATTTATGCTCAACACCGAGATCACAGGCGGCGGCGATGAAGCCGAGGAACTTGGGGGTGCGGTTAATCGGGTTAGTATGACGCTTCTTCGAGAATGGCACGATGCTATTTTTCTCGGCGTTGGTCTCGGAAACACCAACCAACTGGGCATTCCCGGCGAGGATCACGACGGCGTTTACGACGCACTAGAATTTATCGAGCGTATTAAGACACGCGATTGGAAAAACGTGCCGCTTGGTAAAACCGTCGCGGTTATCGGTGCAGGAAATACGGCTATCGACGCCGTTACACAGGCCAAACGCCTCGGTGCGGAGAAAGTGATAATGGTTTATCGCCGCACCGTGAAAGATGCGTCCGCATACGAATATGAACTCGAACTCGCCCGCAAAGACGGTGTCGAATTCGTCTGGCAGGCAGCGCCTATCGGTATAATGGCAGACGACGACAATAAAAGAGTAACAGGCCTTCGCTGTGAGCGGACGGACGGTTCGCTCGAACTCTTTGAGATTCATTGCGACATGGTCATCAAGGCTGTCGGACAGCAAAAGATGCGTTCATTCTTTGAAACGGTCGCCGGTGTCGCGATAGACGAAAAAGGCCGCGTTGTCGTGAATGAAAATATGCAAACTTCCGACCCGAAGATATTCTCCGGCGGCGATTGTGCCAACGGCGGAGCGGAGGCGGTCGATGCGGCGCAAATGGGCAAACACGCCGCACAGGGAATTCATTTAAGGTTGACCGGCGAAAGTGTCTCTTTTGCTGGTTCGAAATAGTTAATTATGGAAGCTAAAGAATATAAGTTGCAGGAAGTGCTAACGGACAGTCGGATTTACGAAATTCCGAATTATCAGAGACCGTATTCATGGAGCGAGAGGCAAGTTGACGATCTTGTAAATGATCTCTGGGATGCATTTGACGAGAATGAGTCAGAGTATTTCATGGGTTCACTAATTACCATTCAAAAAGGGATTGACCCGTTATTTGAGATTGTCGACGGACAGCAAAGATTAACAACTTTAAACCTCATTCTTGCGACTCTTCGTGACCTGATCAGTGATCAAGCAGTGAAGCAGGATTTAGAGAACCGCATCAGACCTAGGAACGTATATACAGGTGAAGCTGAAAAACCGCGCCTGATTGTTCGATCGAAGGATCGAGATTTCTTCAATCTTTTTGTACTTCAAGGAAAACGAGATTTTGATACATCGAATATCTCAGAAACCCAACGACGGATGTTGGCAAATTCTGAAAGCATTCAAAGTTTATTTAAGGACAAAGATCAAGCACAGTTGAAATTGTTTGCGAATTATCTATTAAAGAAGGTATTCGTCGTATTCGTGCGCACCGATAGTTTTGACTCGGCATACCGATTGTTCAATGTACTCAACGCAAGAGGGCTACCATTAACGACCGCCGACTTGTTGAAGAACAAGCTGTTCGACTCAGCAGAAGACTCGGATGGGCGGGATTCTGTTCATAGAGTGTGGGATTCTCTAGAGGAGCGAATCGGGTTACCCGAATTGGATATTTTTCTTAGTCATTATCGAACGTCGATATTTGGGAATAAACAGCAACAGTCACTCTTCAAAGAATACGAGGACTATTTAAAGAGACCGGACGTCAAGACAATCGATTTTTGTTCTTCGTTACTGACATCGGCGACAAACTATGAAAAGGTGACAAAAAACACATTCGGGGATGTTCGAGAGCGAAGACTGATTGATTCACTTCAGCGGGTAAGTCACGATGAGTGGATTCCGCCGCTATTGGCGTTCCTTAACATCGGAGTCCAAGGCCTGAGCCAAGTAGACTTCATCTCACTGCTTGAACGCATAACAATACAAAACTGGGTTCGAAGATTAGGTCGCGGAAAGCGAGTTACAGTCTATTTTAGAATCATAAACGACATTAACCAAAAAAACTCTGCTGACGACATTGTTAATAACATCGAGAAGTTTGCTAATAATGATGAGTTTGTTTCGTTTATTAGCGGCGACGTATATGGAATGGACTATGCCAAAGCTGTTTTGTTACGTATTGAAAAGGAAATTGTCGACGATTCGGTAGTGAAAGAGTTCACCGGTTTAATCTCTCTTGAACACGTTCTGCCCCAAAGCTTGTCAGATCCTTACTGGATTAGTCGGTTTATTCCTGAGCAGCATAAGCTGTTGGTTCACAAGTTAGGCAACTTAACCCTCCTGAGCGGAAAGAAGAATTCAGCCGCTCAGAATTATGATTTTGAAAAAAAGAAAAAGGTGTATCTTGAACGCGGTAGAAAGGTGTCATTTGATTTAACTCAAGACGTTTGCAAAGAATCCGAGTGGACTGAAGGTGTAATAAAAAAGAGACAGGAAGAATTGGTTAAGAAAGCTCAAGAAATTTGGACTATATGAATTTCAAATTGATACTACACAGATTGACGTTTGTCCTTATTATTATTGTTTAAATATGGCAGATCTAACTTCAAATTTTGCAGGAATTAAATCTCCTAATCCTTTTTGGCTCGCGAGCGCGCCGCCGACGAATATGGGTTCGATGATCGAGCGGGCTTTTGACGCGGGTTGGGGCGGTGCGGTTTGGAAGACGCTGGGCGAGCCGATAACAAATGTTTCGTCGCGGCTTGCGGCCCTCGATCAGGGGCCGGTGCGGATGATCGGGCTCAATAATATCGAGCTGATCACCGACCGCTCTTTAGAAGTCAATCTCAAGGAGATGACCGAGTGCAAAAAGAAATATCCGAACCACGCCGTGATCGCGAGCCTCATGGTCGAGTCGAAAAAAGAGGCTTGGCAGGAGATAACCAAGAAGACTCAGGACACAGGCTGCGACGGATTTGAACTTAATTTTGGCTGTCCGCACGGCATGTCCGAGCGAGGCATGGGAGCCGCTATGGGGCAGGTGCCGGAATATACGTGCATGGTGACGGAGTGGGTGAAAGAGGTTTCCCACATTCCCGTGATCGTCAAACTGACGCCAAATGTTACGCATATCGTCCCACCGGGCCGGGCCGCTCAGAAAGGCGGCGGCGATGCGGTTTCGCTGATCAATACGATCAACTCGGTAATGGGCGTCGATGTCGATACGATGATTCCGTACCCGAACGTCAACGGCATGGCCGCGCACGGCGGATATTGCGGCACGGCGGTCAAGCCGATCGCTCTTAATATGGTTTCGGAACTTGCCCGCGACGCGGAATTCAATATTCCGATCTCTGGGATTGGCGGCATAAACACCTGGCGCGATGCTGTCGAATTCATGCTGCTCGGCGCGGGAAATGTGCAGGTCTGCACGGCCGTCATGCATTACGGCTATCGCATTGTCGAAGACATGATCGACGGCCTCAACAATTATCTCGACGACAAAGGCTATGCGTCGGTCACCGATATTGTCGGTAAATCCGTAGATCGTATGACCGATTGGGGCAATCTCGATCTCAATTATGACGTTAAGGCCCGCGTAAATAATGAACACTGTATCCGCTGCAACCTTTGCTACATCGCCTGCGAGGACGGCGCTCACCAGAGCTTTGAATTCA
>JBDSCV010000222.1:0-5927 GCA_039920905.1 Pyrinomonadaceae bacterium | reverse complement strand
GGAGTCATCTGCGTTAGTTCCTGAACGCTTAACTGCTCATTTTCGGCCATCGCCATTCCGGCCGTTACATATTGACTGCCGTCACGGCCTAATTGCGACTGAAGCCGTGTAGAAACGTCAATATTATTGCTGATACCGACAACCAGGAGGCCGATCGATACCACTTGTGCGACGAGTGCGAGTTTAAGAAAATAATGCCCGATCGTTTTCGCTTTGTCGTTGTTTTGGTACAGATAAAATAAAAACGAAACGATCGAGCCTGCGAGCAGCAGGCCAGCCACAACGAGCGCCGGACCCACATAAGGAACATCAAGCCGGAACGGTGCGGAGAAGGGCTTTTTGCCAACACCGCTCGGGACAAACAAACCGGCGCGATAAACGAAGGCGGTAAACACCGAAAATTTACTGATCGTGCCAATCACCGCAATGCCAAAAATACTCGACCATATCGCCATCGCCTCAACCTTGACGCCGTCTTTTAGTAAATACATCACCGCGACGCCAAAACATACCAAAGCCACACCATAACTCAAACTTGCGTCGCCAACATGGATTGGCCGCCAATACGAATCTAAAACTGGAGGCAGATCAATAAATTCATTGCCAATAAAGCGCGCAAGCGTAAGGATCAGTGCCGCAACCGGCAGCGTAAATGCCGCCAAAATGCGGAAGCTTTTTCGACGGGCAAAAAGCAGCGTTACAAAACCGGCACCAAATGCGAAAGCGAGGCTCAGGTCGTACAGATTGGCAAACGGAATATAGCGAAAAACCCAGGGATTGGCCATATTTCCGCTCTCGCGCATGATAGCGATCTCATGCTCATACGCACCGACCCACCGCGTTAACCAGCTTGAGAGATTGAAAAATACTCCCAGAGCGGCGGCAAAAAAACCGATCTTCTCAGCCATCGACGACGGGGCGTAGAGATTGGTCAGTTGGAACAGAGCCGCCAAGATATAGCATGCCAAAGCCAGCATCATAAAGGCCCCGTCCGAAATAAACGAACTGCCGATCTGCATCCGAAGGCCAAGCATCAGAAAGGCTCCGGTGATCACCAAAATTGCCGGCAAATATGATTTCCAAGATGTGCGTTCTTCCAACCGATCCAGTTCTTCCATAATGATTAGCCTCCCAATTTACTTCTAAGTTCGTCGCTGATCTTGTTGAATTTATCGCCAAATGCCAGTTGGTTTCGGTTTGCTTCACCGGCCAAAACTATTTCGGGATGCCCGTCACCGTTTGTTTCGATGCGGGCCCAAATGCGTTTATGTGAGAAAAAGAATACGAAGATCAGGGCTCCCACCAAACCAAAACCGCCAAAATACCACGCGATAAATGCCGCATTAAAAGGATCGTATTTAATTGAGAGGATATGGGCGAGGGGCGATTTTTCAAATCCGGCGAGCCGCCACTTGTATCCGGCCTTTGGGGCACCGACCGGAATATTATCCGCCAGTTTCTGAGCAAAGGCGAACACACGGACACGCTCGCCGTGGGGCGGCGTGACATTCAGAACCGCTACCGGATTATTGTAATCTCCACTCTTCGTATCCGGTTTGCCGTCCTGACCAAACGCAAAATCCGGCAGGAATTCAGTGAATTCGACGTTCGTTCCATCAGGTAGGCTCGTCGAGCCATTTCGGTCAATATCGACGCTAACGGGAGCACCACTGCCTTGAGGCGTAAGATCGAGTTTGATATTGCGGGCGTTGCCGACGGGTATTGTCTGCGCCTGAAAAAACCTATAGCCCCGATAGCTCAATGGTTTGTTGAGGCTAACATCAGCGATCATTTCGCCGTAGGACGGGTCTTCGATCTTTAGCTGCGTCCGCCAATCAAGCGTGTTTGTTACGTCGATATTGCCTTTTTCGTCAATCAGCCGCTGCTGAATATCGGTACATTCCATCGAAAAAGGAAGTTTGACGTTAAATTTTTCTTTCTTATCTAAGTTGAATTGGATCAGCTGTATCTCGTCTGTTTTAGCTCCTGGTATCATACGCACGTCAGCATCAAAGCCCGTTTGCAGTGCGACAAAATGTCCCAGAAATAACGTCAACAACGAGACGTGGACGATGTACGCCCCCAGGCGGTTGATCCGGCCGCTTTCGCCAAAAACAAAAGTCACGCCACTCTCAATTGTAATGGTCGTTTTCAATCCATTATCGGTCAGCTTTTGCTTTACCTTGGCAACAACTTCGTCAATCGATAGGTCGGGAAACTGTAGAATGGCATGCGACTGACGGGCCAGCAGCCAGCCTTTCGTTGCTTTGAGTTTTGGCTTGACGACATAACTCCACGCCGATGGGAAACGATCGATCGATGCAAGAATGATGTTTAGCGAAAGGCTCAGTAGAACAAGATTAAAATACCCACTATGATAAATATCAAATAAGCCGAGCGAGCCAAAGACCGTCTTTTCAGCGGGTGTCAGCGAAACGTAATAAGCATCAAAGCCCTGAACGTTTTGCTGCAATATGAGCATTCCGGTCATTGCGAGTACTACCAGGATGCATAGCTGGAAAACGCCAAACCGCACCGAGCTCACAAAATCGAGAGCGCGGTTAAGAACGGGCGCAGATTTTCGCCGGGCTGCGGGACGTGATTTTATAGCTTCCTCAGCGGTGGACATCTTTAACTCAAAGAATAGCCTAGCCTAAATGGTTTGTCATCCCTTCTGAAATAAGTTCCGCTTACTGCAAAAAGGATGCTTCATAATCCGTCATTGCTTGAAGATACAGTTGTTAGACGTTATTCTTTTCTTTTAAGTTTCCGGTGCGATTTTAGAGATGGACACGATCACTGCCGATATTAACGAGTCAAAGATAGTGGGCCTGCGCGAAAAGCTGGCAGCCTACGTTGAACTGACAAAACCGCGCATAGCTTTTATGCTGGTTTTGACCTCGGCAGCCGGGTTCTATCTGGGAAGCAAAGGCCCGTTCGACGCCGTTCTCTTTGTAAATTCGCTCATTGCTATAACGCTGTTAGCGTTTGGGGTCGCAACGCTTAACCAATACTGGGAATGCGATACCGATCCTTTGATGACGCGAACCGTAACGCGACCGCTGCCAACGAATAGAGTTAGTCCAACGGAGGCGCTCGTTTTCGGACTTTTGCTCTGCGCGTCGACGGAGGTTTATTTATTTTTTGCAGTTAATACTTTGACTGCGATACTTGGTCTCGTCGTTATCGTTGGATACGTTTTGGTTTACACGCCTCTCAAGACACGCACATCCGCGTCAACTGCGATCGGGGCTTTGCCGGGAGCGTTGCCGCCTTTGATGGGCTGGACGGCAGCGGCGAACGACGTCACACTCGGTGCTTGGGCGCTATTTGCGATGCAGTTTTTATGGCAGTTTCCCCACTTTTTTGCTATTGCATGGATGTATCGCGAGGAATACGCAAAGGCAGGGATACTGATGCTGCCCGTGGTCGAGCCCGAGGGAAAGATCACATTCCGCCAAATCGTAATGTTCGCGATCATACTGCTGCCGGTCAGCCTCGCACCCTTTTTCGTTGGCTTATCGGGAACGGTATTTTTGGCCGGGGCAAGCCTTTTGGGCGTGTGGTTCCTTTGGGAGAGTGTTCAGGCAGCGCGGTATAAAACTAACGAACGGGCGCGGCGGCTGTTACTTGTTTCAGTGATCTATCTACCCTTATTGTTCATACTGATGGCCGCGGACAAGAATTAAAGTGTATGGACATCGGAACAGTCGAGATCATTGACGGCCGGGACGATCAAAAACCGAAACGTCCTGGCGTTTCGGGTCCTTCTCAAAAAGGCGGATCGGGAGGCGGTAAGAACCCTGGCGGTGGAGGCGGCGATAGACCCGATGACAGCAAACCTACAAGCCCGGAATTATTCGTTCCCGATAAATCCCGTATCCTGACCGCGTTTCTGCTGCTCGTCGTCATGATGACCTTTGGCGGGCTGATGGCTGCGTATGTTGTGATCGCAACAAATAATGTAGCCGAGTGGCAGCCGTTTAATCTACCACTTCAGGTGTGGATAAGTACGGCGCTCATCTTGATAAGCAGTCTTGCCTTTCATTTTGGAAAGACGGCGGTTGACCGCAATGATCAGCCGTCGGCCAAGAAATGGTTTCTGACGACGACGGTCCTCGGCGCGGCGTTTATATCGTCGCAGATCCTGGCATGGGTCGAGCTAAATGGCCGCGGTCTCTATATGCGGGGAAATCCGTATGCAGGGTTTTTCTATATTCTGACGGCGGTTCATGCGGTTCATGTCTTAGGAGGAATAACCGCACTCGGCTCGATACTGCTTAGATCGTTGAATCCGACCGAAAGACCAGCCGAGATCGTAAAACGTCAAACTATCGCACAGGTCGTCGGCTGGTACTGGCACTTTATGGGAACTCTTTGGCTCGTTTTGTTTATCTTGCTTGGTTTTTGGAAGTAATGGATCTGTTACAAATATTCCCGCATGTAAATGCGACTTTGAACGCTCTCGGCGGCGTTTTTTTGTTGTCGGGATTCTACTTCATAATGAAGCGGCAGATCGCGCGGCATCGTTTTTGTATGTTCGCGGCAAGCTCGGTCTCCGTGCTGTTTTTGTTGTGTTACGTGACATATCACGCTCTTCGCAGTTACTATTTTGGCCTCGGTCCAACAAAATTTACGGGCGATGGCATTATCCGGCCTATCTATTTCACGATCCTGACCTCGCATACCATTCTCGCAATAGTTATCGCTCCGTTTGTTATTTTAACGCTGCGGCGGGCACTCAAAGACCGTTTTGATATGCACAGAAAGCTCGCGCGGCTCGTATTTCCGGTGTGGCTGTATGTGTCCGTGACGGGTGTAATTGTGTATTTGCTGCTTTATCAGATCCATCCGGCGCGTTAATCCAACCTTTTTTCACTTTTGAGCGTCATAAATATTGAAATAGAGCGGCAGTGTGTGCTACTATTTCATTGTTGAAAAGTTGATCACCGAAGCTGTTTCACGTGAAACGACGCGGGGGAACCAATGTTTGGCAGATTTCTGCTAAACCGGGGCGAATCATCAATAGTGATGAAGGGATAATCTTTCGTTCCTAGCCCGGCAGCTAACCTCGTAGGTGTGGCAAAGAAGTATCAGCAACAGATTAAGCCGAAAGGCGAGATTTTCGATGAGCTTCCCGCTCTGAACTTTCAACACTGGAAGCAGACATCCGGTCTTCTCAAAGAGAAAAAGAGGCTGTCAGGAAACGAGTTTTCCGGATAGCCTCTTTTTTTGTGTTCTGTAATGAAATAAACCTAGACTCGTCGCCCCGTTATTAGACGATGAATCACTAACACCAAGATCGCACCGATGATCGATGATATAAAGCTTGGTAGCGAACTGCCGATATTGTTAAAATTACTAACCATCGGATAGCCGACTAAGGTGCCTATAAAACCACCGACGACAGCACCTAAAATACCGAGGATCGTAGTCAAGATAACGCCGCCGCCATCTGCACCGGGGAGTATGAGCTTTGCTATGTAGCCTGCCAAGAAACCTAAAACCAACCAAATTAATAGTGATACCATAATATTTCTCCTTGTTTAGACATTGTAGAGAGTCAGTTACATTGTTGTATGTGCGCTAGCATACGCGCTTGGAGAGAAAATGACTAGACGAGCAGTACACCTCACTTAACACCGTGCAAACTTGACACTTTTGACGGTGTTTGGCATCCTTAGAATTCGCTTTTCTCTTAAAACAAGCGAGGGTATAGTCTCTTAGCTCAGTTGGTAGAGCATTACCTTGACAAGGTA
The DNA here is from genome assembly GCA_039920905.1 of Pyrinomonadaceae bacterium. Classification (GTDB taxonomy): domain Bacteria; phylum Acidobacteriota; class Blastocatellia; order Pyrinomonadales; family Pyrinomonadaceae; genus OLB17. Next base: position 168 of record JBDSCV010000222.1, on the reverse strand, counting down.
GGGGTCAGCAGTTCGAGTCTGCTAGAGACTACCATTTATATTTTTCGATAAGATGCTTACGAAGAACTTTGCTGTTTTTACAACTACTACGACACGCTTCTAATGGCGTGACAATCGCAGTTTCCTCGGAGTCTGCAAAGCAAAGTCGCTCTTATCGGATCAAATCTA
>JBDSCV010000221.1:0-8712 GCA_039920905.1 Pyrinomonadaceae bacterium | reverse complement strand
CGATGTGATCGGCAAACATGGCCGCGTCACACATCTGATAAATAACGCCGGTGTCGGTCTGATCGGCACCTTTGAACAGATCTCGATCGAGGATTTCGAGTGGCTGATGGGCATCAATTTCTGGGGCGTCATTTACGGCTGCAAAGTGTTTTTACCTATTCTTGAAAAGGAAGATTCCGCCCACATCGTCAATATTTCAAGCGTTTTTGGTTTGATCGCCCCACCAGAGCAAACTGCTTACAGCGCCGCAAAATTTGCTGTTCGCGGCTTTACTGAAAGCCTGCGACACGAGCTGGCCGATTCAAATATCTCGGTATCCAGCGTTCACCCCGGCGGCATCAAAACCAACATTGTCCGCAATGCCAAGCTCGGTGCCGAAGCCCCGGAAGAATGGAAACAGCAGGCGTCCAAATTCTTTGAAAGGGTTACCCAAACCTCATCCGAAGAAGCCGCCGAAGTCATCTTAAAAGGAATCAGAGAAAAAAATCCGCGAATCCTGATCGGCAAGGACGCAAAAGCGATCAGCCTCATCTCAAGGCTATTCCCCAAGGGTTATTTAAAGATTTTAGAACGGCTTAACGGCCACAAGATGAGTTTGCGAAAGAAATAGACCTACTTTTTAGGCAAGGTCATTGTCTGTCCCTCGCTGTCCAGTTCGAGATGGCGCGTAGTATTGTCGGTTACGCTCGGAGGGACGAGATCGCCGGTTTTGTAGGGCGAATCGGATGCGACCCATTCGGTTTGCTGCGGCGGTAATGCCGGACTAGATTGATTAGCAATGACGCTGCTATCAGGCGGCCCAAAACCAGGCTGTCCTTTTTCTGCCCGGCGAAGCTGCATAAATTGGGCAATGCCTGTACCCAGAGAGCCAAATGCGGGGATCAGCATCCAGAACCACCAGCCTTTGCCAGTATTTGAAAATGCCAGAGCGATGGAGATAACCAGAAACGCAAGGCCCGTGCAAAGCTTTGCGATCGTCCCCTCCCAATGCACAGGTTTCCCTTTACGATTAACAAGTCGCTGGGGCTGCGACGGTGCCGACAAGGCTCTCGACACATTGCCGAGACCCGTGCCGCAGCTTCTGCAGAATTTTCCTTCTTCGGGATTTTGACCGCCACATTTTGGGCAAAACATAAGGTTCGTAAATCGTAAATCGTCGGCTTACCGCTTACAGCTTACAGCTCGTTGTCTTCTCGCTTCAAAAAGTATTACGCCGGCGGCGACTGAAACGTTCAGCGAATCTATTTTTCCATACATTGGTATTTTTACCAACACGTCACAGTTCTCGGCGACGAGCCGGTGCAACCCCGCGCCTTCACCGCCCAGCACCAGCGCGCTTGGCCGCGTCCAGTCCCAATCGGTGTAGCTCATTTCAGCGTCCATGCTGGTCCCGACGACCCATATATTTTGCTCTTTTAATTTTTCGATCAGACGATTTAGATTCGCGGTTTTCGCGACTTTGACGTACTCGATCGCACCTGCGGAAGATTTGGCAACCGTATCGGTCAGACCGACAGCACGGCGTTCGGGGATGAAAACGCCATCCGCCGCGGCGCATTCGGCAACGCGAAGTATGGCTCCGAGGTTTCTTGGGTCTTCGACGCCATCGAGGACGACCATGAGCGGCATGTCGCCCGCGTTTGCAAGTAGGTCGTCGGTCGAGACGTAATCCGCCGATGCGGTGAATGCGATCACTCCCTGGTGATTGACGTTTGAATCGAGATGCCGTGCAAAAGTCTCGCGCGGCACATGGCTCCATGCAATAGAACGCGCCCGGCACAGATCGACGATCTCGGACAGGCGATGTTCTTTCGCACCTTCAGCGATGAGGACTTTGTCGATGCGGCGGTTTTCGGCCCGCAGAGCTTCGAGTACCGGGAGAATGCCGTAGATGAGTGACGAAGTGCGAGGGCCTAGGGATGAGGAGGGAATCGGACGTTCCCGATTTCCTCGCCCCTTGTCCCTGATTCCTTGTCCCTTAATTTTCATAATAGATGCCATTGCAGACGCGAATATTTTGTAAACTGATTCAAGTTACTGGACGAGGCGATCGCCCCGAATTCCCGTTTGCCAAAACCTGAGCGTATTAGACCTTGCGATTCTTTGCGTGACTCGATCAGCCAAACATCGCTGAGCGCATGCCTTACCTTTGCGTAAGTATTGTCAAGTTTGGCATTTGGTGCGTGTTCCTTCAAACGGGCGATCGTAGCCGCAGATTTTCGACGGCTATTAAACCTTTATCATCGCCGAGACACAAAAAATTAAAACCCGTGAGGTGCACTCGAAATCCGGCACTATTTTGACGGCTGTATATATAGAGAATCGACTCGTCCGAGGCGGTTGGGGTCTCATCTATCAGTTTTGTATTGCCGCGGCGGCGTTTCTTTTCGAGCGTATCGACTCGGCTCGCGCTGATCTTTCCCGGAACGATCAATGCGAGATCGGCTACGGCGATCTCAATAATTTCTCCCGTATTGAAATCTCTTAGGCCGAGATGCTGGTCGCGAAAATCGATCGTGCTCAACCGCACCGGAAGTTTTTCTGCAGCTAGATCTGCGTCGCTAATAATAGTGCACTCGATGCCGCACCGCTCCGAGTCCGTTTGGATGATCGCTGCTTCATTTTCGCTTTCGACACGAGCCAGCGGGAGCGGCGTATTTGTATCCAGAATTGCCGTTAGATCGTTGAGTTCCATCGATAAGAACTGGGCGAGTTTCACGATGTCAGTTTCGTTGGCTTTTTCGCAGACAATAATATTAAAACCGCGCTCCCAGAGTTCGAGCTTTCGCAGAGTTGGTTTGATCAACGAAGCGTTTTCGATCTTGATCTCAATTCCTTTCGCGCAATAAATGCAAGTTAGTCGATTTGGCGGATTCATACGTCCGCAACCAGTGCAGGCGATCAACTCTGTTGGGTCAAATGCGATATTTTCCGTCTGAATAAGCGGATCAAATGTCAGACGTGTCTCAGAATGTTTATCGGCCATGGCGATCAGATCGTGAAAGACAATTTAACATTTTCACCTTTAAAATGCTTGACCGTATCCAGCAAGGCATCCCTTAAATAAGCTATACTAAAGGCCGAACGATGAAGCTCTACACACTTGACGAGGCGAACGCATTACTTCCTGAGATCGCTCCAAAACTGGAGTCGATCAGGCGTCTCTACACAACTATCGAGGAGCTTCGTGCCGAGGCTAGAGCAGCGGCCGGAGCGTCGAATTTTGGCGGCGGAATGGAAGGCGGCACCGGTTATGTAAACACCCTTTATCAGGTCGGTAAGCTGACGACAGAGTTGTATGAATTAGGAATCGAGCTAAAGGACCATACACGTGGATTGATCGATTTCCCAAGTATGCGTGGTGATCGGATCGTGCTGCTTTGCTGGCAGCTTGGCGAGGGTGACGAGATCGAATGGTGGCACGAGACGGACGCGGGTTTTGCCGGAAGGCAACCACTGTGAAAATTCACAAGATTTCCACGAGGCATATCGAGATTTCCACAAGCTGATTAATATTTTTGTAAAATCGCAAAAAGTTTAAAGTTTTCTGCGCTTTACTATTGACTACTTAAAGTAATTCTTGATATTATCACGTAGTTTTTCTGTAACTCACTTCAACAAATCTCAGATCGGATTAGATATAAAGCCTATGAACTGCCCGGTGTGTGAACGGAGTTTAGCCCCGACCCTTTCAATTTGTCCGAGTTGCGGTGCCATGATGAATGACACCGTCCGTGAAGAACTGCGAACCAAAATATCGATTGGAACCGCGTCGCGCATCGAGTCTAAACCGGTTCAAATGTCCGGACGTGGAATTATGACTTCGCGACCGGCGATGATCGCGCCTCAGCTGGTAAAAAGGCAGGAAACGGCTGATCTTGTGGCATCAAAAACAAGCCCGACGCTTATCGGATTTCAAAACAAAAACGCCGCGTTGCCTGATTGGCGGATACAATTGCAGAATGCGGTTCAACAGCGAAAGGGCGGTCGCGAGGACGCAGTTCTTTCTTCGTCGGCAAATAACGGTACTCAATTCGCAGCGAACGGCGGAGCCCCTCTGAAGGTTGAAATTGTCCAGCGTGTTGAGGCAGAACCGATACCAGAAATCGCTGATCGGCGTGTCGCCAACGCAATGCGCCGGATAGCTGAGTCGAGTGAAACATTCTTAGAGTCAGAAGTTCCTCCAAAGAAATCTATTGCACCCAAGCCGATTGCTATGCGGCCGTTCGGTGTGGTTTCGCCAAACGGTAATGCCTCTACTGCGACACCACCTGTACGCACTATCGCTACTCAAAAGCCAAAACTTGTGAGTCACTCACCGTTTCCGGTGACGATGAAACGCGATACAAATCGACTGCCTCAAATCGAAACAACGCCTGGCAGTGAGATCAAAGTTGCCGAGCCGATCATCGAGAAGGTTGAGAGACTAGAGAGCGGGCCGCTGCCGAGGGAATTTGCCGAGATAAAACGCATCCGCATCAGGGCCGAAAATACTGAGATATTTGACGGCGAGATATCTGACGTCGAAACGGACGAGATCGAAGATCTGGCACCATTCTCGATGAGGTTCGCAGCAGGTGTTTTTGATCTGATCATCGGCGCCTTTGCGGGCATGGTGCTGCTTTCGCCGATCGCGTTTACAAGCGGCGACTGGTTTACGACGGCGGGCCTGCTGACATTCGCCGGAACAGTTGCGATCGTTATGTTTTTATATATGACGGTTAGTCTTGGCTTTACCGGGAAAACGCTCGGAATGAGGCTTTTTTCCCTCGAACTGGTTGACGCGGTTGAAAATGAATATCCGACGCTCTATCAGGCGGCGGTCAATTCGTCCATCTTTATCCTGTCGCTCGTGCTGGGCGGAGCCGGATTTTTGACGGTCTTCTTTAACGAAGAAAAACGTGCGGCCCACGATCTGCTGTCCGGCACGATACTCGTCAGAGAGTTTTAGTAATATATTCCTGTATCAAAAGCCCCGAGCCGTATTCAAGCGTCTTTGGGCTTTTTGGTGCGTAACCTACAGTTAGCCGTATGACTGATGATTTGCCAAAAAAAGTCACCAAGGAAGCCGAAGAAAAAGCCCGCTTTGACCACCAGATCGCGGCGGAGCGTCGAAAGGTATTGAAGGTCATCACAAAGGGTCAAAAACTGCTCGACAACTTGCGCGGCGACCTACAAAAACACGGCGAATCCGAACGCTGGAAGCGATACGGCGATCTGCTGCTTGCAAATATCCATAACGCCGAACGCCGCGCCGACAGCATTTTTGTTACGGACTATTTCGATGAGGCTGTGCCGGTTATTGAGATCGAGGGCGAATCAAATAAGTCGATCAACGAGATAGCGGAGAACTATTTCCGCCGTTATACCAAGGCCCGTAACGGCCTCCGGGTCATTGGAGAGCGGATGGCGACGGCTGAAACTGAGGTCGAAATTGCTGAGAAACAACTGCGAAAAATTGATGCGGCGGTCGAGACTGGCGACACAGAATTTTTGTCGTCTTTGATTGAACCGGTACGGAAGCCGGTTATGCTTGGCCGCAAAAAAAAGATCGAGGCGGCTTTTAAAGGAGCGAGGCGATTTATGTCGTCGGATGGGTTTGAGATACTGGTCGGCAAAAAAGCCAAAGACAATGACTATCTTACGTTTCGTGTCGCAAAGTCGCTGGATTTGTGGCTTCACGCGGCTGATTATCCGGGGTCGCATGTCGTCGTGCGCATTCCGAATCGGAAAGATTTGCCAAATCAGACGCTGATCGAGGCCGCACAGCTTGCCGCGTTTTACAGCGACGCCCGCGAAAAGCCCAAGGCTGCGGTTAACTACACACAAAAAAAGTTTGTAAATAAACCAAAGCGGGCTGCTCCGGGGCTAGTGAGCCTTTCGGCGTTTAAGACGATCTTGATTGAGCCGCAGGTCCCGTCGTCAGTAACACTTGTGTAAAAAAAACGCAGCGAATCACTCAGACGTTTTTTTTTCCACATCGTCAGTTATTCGGCCATCGTTTTTTCAAGCGTTGTTTTTATAGATTCGGATATAGATTGTCCGCCGCCAATAAATACCCCGCGAAGATGCCCCTCACGGTCAATCAGCAGCGTCTGGGGAACGACCTGCTGCTTTGTTACCGCGTAAAATTGTGCCGTGGCGGCATTCGGGCTGCGGACAATCGTATAGTTTAGCTTCATCTGCTCGACAAATTTTTTGATCGCTTCAACAGATTCGGGCGTGCCGCTGCCATCACCTATATTTAATCCCATGATTTCAAGCCCCCGATCGCGATATTGATCCTGCATTGCGATAAGAAACGGCATCTCCGCACGGCACGGCCCGCACCATGTACCCCAAATATTTACAAGTACAACTTTGCCCTTACGATCCGAGATCTTTGTCTTGGTGCCGTCAAGCATCTCAAGTTCGGCATCAGCGAGCCCCGTACCGAGCAGTGGATAGGCCGATGTCTTGCCGTCGTTGGTTTGGGCGTTAGCATTTGTCGTCGGCTTGGCACTACTGTTGTTTGCGATGTTTGACTGTGTGCCGGTACACGCCGACAAACCCGAAAACACAATGCAAAAAACTATAAATAACGCCAGGTTGGCAAAAAGTTGTTTCATAAAAGTCCCACTATTGGCGGCGCATCATATTTAGAGAGCCGCCTGATTAAGTAATGATACAAAATACTCAAAATATTCGCACAAATTCCGATCGTTTTAAAAGCGTCTGCGAGATAGAGTTTTTATTTTTTTCCGCAAATGAGATAAACTTCACGTGTTTTTTCCAGATACTAATTTAACCCTATGCTCTTCCTTTCGCAGTCGGCGACCGTGTATGGCATCGATGCACTGATCGTGGACATTGAGGTCAATCTGCAGCCAGTACCGAAAGAGGTGGATATTATTCCGCCTTTTACGATTGTCGGTCTACCCGACACGGCGATCCGCGAATCCAAAGAACGTGTCCGGGCGGCGATCACGAACAGCAAATATTTTTTCCCGTTTCACAAAACGACGATAAATCTTGCCCCGGCGGATGTTCGCAAAGAGGGGGCGGCGTTCGATCTGCCGATAGCTCTCGGCATTCTCGGTGCAGTTGGAGATCTTGGGGTTGATAAGGTTGATAACACGCTGAGTGTCGGCGAATTATCGCTGGATGGACGGGTGCGTCCGGTGCGCGGGACGTTGTCGATTGCCCTAAAAGCCCGTGAGGTCGGTATCAAAAATCTGCTGCTTCCCGAGGAAAACGCCACCGAGGCGGCCGTGGTCGAGGGCGTTGATGTTTACCCCGTGCGTGATCTCAGAATGGCGGCTGAGCTTTCGTCCGACCTTCAAATGGGACGTGCGACTCGCGTTCCGCCGATGAAACTCGATATTTCGGCTCTGAAATTAAGAGAGAATAAATATCGCGTCGATTTTAACGAGGTTCGCGGCCAGCAGACGGCAAAACGCGCTCTCGAAGTGGCGAGTGCGGGAGGCCACAATATCCTTTTCATCGGCCCGCCGGGTTCGGGCAAGACAATGCTTGCCAAGCGTTTGCCAACCATCCTGCCGCCGCTGGAATTCGACGAGGCAATTGAGATCACAAAAATTCATTCCGTCGCCGGTTTGACGGGAAAGGCCGGGCTGATCGTCGAGCGGCCGTTTAAATCACCGCATCACACAGTTTCTCAGGCGGGGCTGATCGGCGGCGGTTCGATACCAAAACCCGGAGAAGTTTCGCTGGCGCATCTCGGCGTTTTGTTTCTCGACGAACTGCCGGAATTTGACCGCAGCGTTCTCGAAGTCCTGCGCCAGCCGATGGAGGACAGAGACGTAACGATCTCGCGGGCCGCCACGTCGCTTACCTTTCCGGCCGCGTTTACGCTGGTCGCGTCGATGAATCCGTGTCCCTGCGGCTATTTTGGCTCGTCACGGGCCTGCAAATGTTCGCCGATGCAGATACAGCGTTACGTCGGCAAGATCTCCGGCCCGCTGATGGATCGCATCGACATCCATATTGACGTTCCCGCAGTGAAATTTAACGAGCTTCGCGGAAAAGGCGTGCCGCAGGGCGACAGTTCGGAAGTTATTCGCTCGCGTGTAATCCAGGCGCGCGCCGTACAAATCGCGCGGCTCGGTGGCGATCGTGTATTTTCAAACTCGGCGATGTCGCCCAAACAGATACGCAAGTTTTGCGAACTCGACGCTCAAAGCGAAGAACTCCTCGAAAAGGCGATGCTTCGTCAGGGTCTCTCGGCCCGCGCTCACGACCGCATATTAAAGGTTTCCCGCACCATCGCCGATCTTGAGGGTAGCGAAAACATTCAACCCAACCACATCAGCGAAGCGATAAATTATCGATCATTGGATAGAAATTATTGGTCGTGATCGAAAGCAGAATTGTATGGACGGGGTGCGGTTATGTTCTAAATCTTGCTGGTATAACTCATCTGGCATCGACCTCGTCGATGTGAAAGCCGTCCGCGAAGGCAACGCCCGCATCGTCACTGAGCGGGCAAAACAATTCCTCCAAATTGTCAGGGATGAACGGGTTCCCTTACCTAGAATCGAAGAAAACCATATAATAACGAACAAAGCGGCACGTCTCGAGTTTCCTATCGTTACGTGATTGTCGCTATGTCGTCCGATGCTATGAAAGTTAAGCCGCTTAATATTGAAGGCCTATTGCTGGTAGAATTGTCTGTAAATGGTGATGTGAGGGGATTCTTCACAGAACGTTTTA
>JBDSCV010000220.1:0-2197 GCA_039920905.1 Pyrinomonadaceae bacterium | reverse complement strand
GGTCAAGACTAGTTAAACATCTTATAATATAGGATAAGACTAGTAATGACAGTAAGTTACAAGATATTAGAGCGTGCCCGAATTTCGCGCAAGAAATTTCGACAAATATTGCTCTATTTTTCGCTTGATCTGACGGCATCGCAGATCACATTATTGACCGATTTAAACCGCAACACGGTGAACCGATATTTGACATTGATTCGTCAGCAGATCGCTTCATATTGCGAAAGCGAATCTCCTTTTTCGGGAGAGATCGAGCTGGACGAATCGCGACGAAGGGGCCAAGCGTGTTCGCGGCAAGCGTGGCCGTGGAGCTTTTGGTAAAACGATCGTTTTCGATATCTATAAACGCAACGGATCCATACCGACGGTTTTCGCACCTATGACGACATCGTCGATCTGGGCTATCAGAAGCACTATCGAGTCCAACACCGCAAGAATGAATTCGACGTCGGCACTATCCATATCAACGGTATTGAAGGCTTTTGGAGCCTTGCCCAAGTTCGCCTCGTCAAGTTCCGAGGCATGTCAAAGAACACTTTCTACTTGCATCTCAAAGAGTGCGAGTTTAGATTCAATTATCGTAACCAGGACCTCTATAAAGTCCTATTGAAAATCACTGGTAATTTTGCGTTTTGCTAGTCATGACCTTTTTTAATATAACGGAATGACCGCTGACTCCGGTGACAACATTCGTGGCGGTAACCTGATGATTTGTGCATACGCTCTGAATAACGTCCGAGACCACGTTAAGCTCCATTATCTGGCCATCGATGATCGTGTCGCCAGGCAGATTTTCAAAGCCGAGGCTCACCAAATAAAGATTGTTCAGCTTACCTTCAAGCTCGACCATCTTTATTGAACTCGAACCGATGTCTAAACCGGCAACGCTTTTCTTTTTACCGAACATTAATTTCTTTTCTTGCTCCTTAGTGAGCACCTTTTATTAGCCATTTCTGGGTAAGAGTGGCTGTCTTTGAAGAATGGAGTTCAGATAGTTTCAGTAAACAGTTTGATTTGAATCACTTATCGTTCTTTAGCTCCATCTTGGCGATCGATTCAATGTGCACTTCGTCCGGGCCATCGGCTAAACGTAGTGAGCGGGCGTAGATCCAGAATTGCGTGAGCGGAAAGTCCTGTGAAACGCCGCCGCCGCCGTGGACCTGTATCGCCCGGTCAATGATCGTCAAAGCCATTTGGGGGACAACGGCCTTTATCATCGCTATCTCGCGGCGCGCCTGCTTATTGCCGACCGTATCCATCATCCATGCTGCTTTTAGGACAAGGAGCCGGGCTTGGTCAATGGCGAGGCGTGACTCGGCAATCCATTGACGCACTACGCCTTGGTCTGCGACCGGTTTGCCAAAGGCAACACGGGATTTGGCACGCGAACACATCAAATCGAGCGAACGTTCGGCAACTCCGATCAGCCGCATACAATGGTGAACGCGGCCCGGGCCGAGCCTTCCCTGAGCGATCTCGAAACCACGTCCTTCGCCCAGTAAAAGATTTTCTTTTGGAACGCGAACGTCTGTAAACGTGATCTCGGCGTGGCCGTTCGGGGCATCGTCGAAACCAAAAACATCGAGCAGCCGCTCAACCTTCACACCATCTGCGTCCGTCGGAACGAGGATCATAGATTGCTGCAAACGTTTGGGCGCGATCGGGTCAGTTTTACCCATAAATATTGAGAGTTTGCATCTCGCGTCCCCGGCACCGGTTGACCACCATTTGCGGCCGTTTAGAATGTACTCGTCGCCATCCGTAGTAATCGAAGCCTCGATATTTGTTGCGTCCGACGAAGCCACATCCGGCTCGGTCATTGAAAAGCACGAACGAATCTCGCCATCGAGCAGCGGAGCCAGCCACTTCAATTTTTGCTCAGGCGAACCATACAAATGCAGAACCTCCATATTTCCGGTGTCCGGCGCCGAGCAGTTAAACACCTCGGAGGCCCAAGTCACGCGGCCCATTATCTCGGCGAGAGCCGCGTATTCGAGATTTGTAAGACCCGAAACATCGGGCAAAAATAGATTCCAAAGATCCGCCGACTTTGCCTTGTGCTTTAAAGTTTCGATCAACTCGAGCGGCTGCCAGCGGTCACCTGAATTGATCTCGGCGGTAAATGCAATCTCATTTGGATAAATATGCTCGTCCATAAAGCCGCCGAGCCGTTTTTGCAGTTCAATCGTTTTTG
>JBDSCV010000219.1:0-7844 GCA_039920905.1 Pyrinomonadaceae bacterium | reverse complement strand
GCGAAACCGACACCTCCGGCTGGAAACATGCCGGCCAATGCTAACACCGCTGCTAATACTGCAAAGCCATCTGCGCCACCTGCACCCGCGGGTGATAAGTCGATACCAAAACATTTCACTCTCGCCAAAGACAGCCAGTCGGAATATGGCGAGGTGGCTTTCAATCATGACGCCCATGCGTTTCAAAATTACAGCTCCGACGGAAAATCTGTCATGGGTTGTGCCGAGTGTCATCACACTGATCAGCCAAAATCGGCGCTCAAGCCGCCGCTGGTCACATCGGGACGGGACGTAACATTAACCATAGATTCATGGAAAACAACCGCTCAAAAGGTCAACGAGTGCCGGGCCTGTCATTTTCAGGACGGAAGTATTCCCGATGGTAAAGAGATGCCGTCGGCAACCTATACGGATGGTGGAAAATCGACGACCAAAGATCTGACCAACGAGCTTGCCTATCACATTAACTGCAATACGTGTCATGACGCGGCATTTAAGCTGCGTCCGGAATTGAAAAAGAAACCAGGATTTGCAACCACAAAAGACTGCACGACTTGTCACAAAACAAATTAAATGGACCTGAAGCAGTGTGACAAGTGCAGCGAAATGGTTGACGAAGCGAAGGCGTTTTGCCCCGGCTGCGGCAGAGCTTTTGTCGAGGAGGAAAAGCGGCAGGAGGCGTCAAGTTTTGACACCATGGAAAGGACGGTTGAACTCGACCCGACAACGTTCAGCCGGATGCTGTCTGATATGGGCCTGAATATTTCGAAGGAGCCAAATCCACCCGAAACGCGCGTCGAGGCAGCAGTGCCTCCAGCCAAACCGCCCCGAGATAAGGGCCGATAAGCCCAAGTTGGCAAACAATACCAAGTGGTTTATTTTGGGTGGTGTTTTGACCGAGTTTTAGATAAATCTCTGATCTTTCGATAGCCGCAAAGCGCAATGCCACGTGTAATAGAAAACCACGAGCAGATAATCGAGGCATTTCGCAGTGTTGATATAGTATCCGAACTTGTTGAAAAGCTGCCAAACGGCGAGTTTCGGAACGAGCTTGACATGGACATCATCCTGTTTGGCCGCAGCTATCGCGGCAAGCAGGTCGGCCCATATACGCGGTTGCTCGAATACGATCCCGGTGAAACGATCGTTCAGGAAAATACCTGGGAAAGCAGTATTTTCTACATCCTCGTCAAAGGCAAACTCGAAGCATCCATAACTGAACCAACCGGAACCCGTAAAAATTTTGGGGAAATACCGCCGGGCAATTCCTTTGGTGAGATGGCTCTGCTCTCCGGCACTCCGCGAACGGCAACAGTCTCCGTCGCCGCGGGCGTTGAGGCTGCACTCGTACTCGAATTCACTCGTCCGGCGATCCGCCTTTTGCGAAAGTTACCAAGGTTTGGCAAGGCTCTCGACCGCAATTACCGGGCCTACGGCCTGACGCTCACGCTCAACGAATTAAAGGATTTCACCCATCTAGATCGAGCTTTGCTTCAGCGTCTGAACGACGCCGCTCGTTTTGCCGTTTATGAAAAGGATCATGTTCTGTTTCGGGAGGGCGACCCGGTCAATCGTGTCGTCTTCGTGAAAAATGGCTGGATACAACGTGTAAGCGGCGTGGAATTTAATCCAAAGGCGGCCGATCTTCTGCTCGAATCCGACAAATCTGTCGGCCTCGATTTTCTTGGTGCGGGTTCATGTCTAGGGCTCGAATCGATAGACGATCCGGGCAAATGGAAATACACCGCCACCGTTCGCGGCCGCACCGAGGTCATCGAGGTGGCCATTTCACGGCTGCGCGAAGATACGGAAATGAGCTCGGAGATCATACCGTTTCTACGATCATCTTCGATTGCCGGCGATTCTGACGCGCCCCTGCATCCGACTGATACGCGGGTGTTGGAGGCGGCCAGTCGGGAGATCGAGACTGGTGTTGTTGACGGCGTAAATCTTCTCGTCATGGACATGGCCAAGTGTATTCGTTGCGGCAATTGCTCGCTGGCGTGTCACAAAGTTCACGGCCACACGCGCCTCACCCGGCGCGGGATCCATATTGAACGGCCTTTCGAACCAAATAAACCGGCGATCCAAAGTGTGCTGGTGCCAATGGTTTGTATGCACTGTCAGGACCCGGAATGTCTGACCGGCTGCCCAACCGGTGCGATCGCAAGATTCCCAGACGGCGAGATCGATATCAATGCTGCAACCTGTATCGGTTGCGGCGACTGTGCCACGCAGTGTCCGTATAATGCGATCTCGATGATCGCCCGTCCCGAGCCAAAGGTTAAGAATGGAAAAGACGGTTTTTCTACGCTGCTTTCGGGATTTTCTCTCGGTCAGGCAAAATTACCGGAGCCGGTCACGCAGACGGAAAACCTGCTCGCCGTCAAATGCAATCTCTGCAAAGACACTGGTCTGAATCTGCCGGGAGTAAAAACAGCGGCATATTCATGCGAAGAAAATTGTCCGACCGGCGCATTAGTCCGCGTAAACCCGCTTGAATATTTTGATGAGATCAATCGAACGGTCGGGCTTATACAAAAAAGCAAAACACACGCGATCGGTGAAAACATCCATAAATTCGATCTGTGGGCGACGATTTGGCACGTCTTCGGAATTTTCACAGTTTTTGTTGGGGGCGGCTTGGCAATATGGGCAACGCGAAAATTTGCACAGGACATTCCGCTTAACCCGGGAGCATGGCTGACAATGCGGTGGCTCACCGGACTGACCGGATTGGCAAGCATAGTTTGGGTGATGTTATATCCCGCACGAAAACAGATATACCGCCGCCGGGCCGGAGCATTGCGATACTGGATGTTGTCTCACATGTATCTAGGCGTTTTGGCGGGTGTCCTTTTGCTTGTTCACGGCGGTTCCAGTTCCGGCGGACTGCTCACAACGTTTTTGATGATCTCGTTCGATCTTGTCATTGCGACCGGCGTTTTTGGAGCGGCCTGCTACATTGTTGTTCCCCGTTTTATGACTAAGATCGAGCCTGAACCTCTCCTCATCGAGGATCTTGAAGCCCGTCGCGAAGAACTTCGCGCCGAACTGGTACGAGCAACCGATGAGACTGCAAACATCGAACTTAACCGGCTGATCCAAAAAAAGGTACGCCGTCGGTTTCTCGGCCTCGGCTATCTTTTTAGGCAATATTTTAGAAGAGAAGACCTGCAGTCGATGCTGGCCGAGGCCCGGGCAGAATTTCGGGACGCCGCCGCGGATAGGTCCCGCAAGGACGACTCAAGATTGATGGAGGCGGTTGAGAATGCGGCCACGCTCCGACGTGTCGATGCTCTCTGCTATCTGCACCATTTGTTAAAGTTATGGGTTGCTCCGCACGTGCTGTTTACATCGTTAATGTTGGTTCTAATGGCGATACACATTGCTCAGGTAATATATTTTAACGTCCGCTAACTCTTGATGGCTCAGGAACTCGGAAAATTTACGATCTCGTTTGCCGATCTGGAAATACCAACGGCAATGATCGAGCGTGACGGGATATTCATCGGCAGACTCGCCAGATGCGAGATCGTTTTGGATCATCACAGTGTGTCGCGAATTCACGCCGGGATAAATTTTCAAGATTCGAAATACTATTTGACCAATCTATCGTCGGCAAATATCTTGACGTTGAACGGCCGCCGTCTGGGGCCGCAAAAAAATGATGTTTTGGCTGATGGAGATACCATCCAGATCGGCCCCTTTACGATCGTGGCGGACCGTATCGAAGACGATCTCGTATTGATCGTGGAGCAACAGTTTGCGGATAGACCAGCAGAACGGACTTTAGGATCTGCCGTTCGCCCAGTTTTCGAACCGATTCCTCCTGAAGCAGATGGCGTTCTAAAAGTTTTTTGGGAAAAACGTACGCGTGAAAAAGAGGATTGGGGAACGCATCTTCGGCCGACCGAAAAGCCCATACCCGGAAAAGCTATGTTCAACTGGCGGCCGACGCGCGATTTGCGGCGGCCCTGGCGGTTGGGTCTTTTCATCTGGGCATTTCTACTGGTCGGTGCCGTCGGGGCCTTTGCGTATTTTCGTTATCCGCAAACTTATGCCCCAAGACCGCTTTCAAATCCTCATGCTTTAAAGATTGAGGGCAGCGCCATCGCCGTCGCCGAAAACGGAAATTCTTGTACGACTTGCCACACCGCAAATGAGCCGGTCGAAAATTCATGCATTAAATGCCATCAGGCCGATCAATTTCACGCTTCGAATACAAGGGCTCACGAAGAGGCTCTCATCACCTGTACCGTTTGTCATAAAGAGCATCAAGGCGCAGACTTTCCGCTAGTAGCATCGGCTATTCAAAGTTGTGCGCAATGTCACAACAACAATAATTCACAAATATTTAACGGAAAGAGTGTGCGAACTCCACATGGCGGCTCGTATGGCTATCCGGTTGTTGACGGTGTCTGGAAATGGAAGGGCGTTTACCGCGAAGTTGCGGACGCCATACCTGAGATCAACAGTTCTGCGTCCGGAGATAAGGACGAGCAGGCACGGCTCAGCCGGCATTTTCACACCGTGCACGTCGCCCGTTTGAAAGCGCCGGACGGCGTCAAGGATGATGCTCGCGGCTTGGTTTCGTGCTCAAGCTGTCACAAAAGTTTTGATCCGGTCGATCGAACGACGCCCCGGGAAACTTGTGCGGCATGTCATACGACTGCCACGGAAGCCGCAAATCGCGACACACGTTTTGGAACAAGCGCGGCCAACTGTATCTCGTGTCACACCCAGCATCCGTACAGCGGCCGTCGTTGGAGCGAGTTTCTTACCGATGACGCTTTAAGACGAAGAAAGGACGCTGTTGCGCTCAAGATCAGACAATTAAGAGGTCAATGAAACCATCTCACCTAATAATTTGCCTCGCCGTCATCGGCATGCTCATCTGGCTAAACCAGTCGCCGGTTACAGCCGGGTTTGCCGTCTATGGCGGAATGTCGTGGATCGGTTGGGCAACTATCTTGTTTGTCGGATTTGGGATCGGGTTTCTTGTGATCTTTAACGATTCAGCCCGTGCGTTTGGTTTTTTTAGAAGTCGTGATAAAAAAGCCGAGCCTCCGGCAAATGTTCGGACACTTTCCAGGACTGAACTAAAGGAGCTTGGCCTCGACATATATCGCGGTCTGAGTTATCCGCATCCCGTGATCTTTCCCGAACGCTGTATCGGCTGTCAGGCCTGTGTTGATGCATGCCCGCACGATGTGCTTGCCATTGTTGACGGCACCGCCGCGGCGGTCGCTCCCGACCTTTGCATGGAGGACACCGCTTGCCAGGCCGAGTGTCCTGTAAATCCAAAGGCGTGCATCGTCATTAACACCGCCAAAGACGTACGTTCGCTGCCGACGCCGACCCGCGACGGCTCGACCTTTCAGACAAATGTCCCCGGCTGTTTTATCATCGGCGACGTGTCGGGCGTTCCACTTATTAAGAATGCTGTCAAAGAAGGTGCGGAAGTTATTGCCCACATCGCCGCCGAATTGACGACTGCCGCACAGGATTCAAAAGCCGAGTACGACGTAGCAATAATAGGCGTCGGCCCCGGCGGGGCTTCGGCGGCGGCGGCGGCGACCGAGGCGAAACTCCGTTACGTCGGTATCGAACAGGATAAGATCCTCTCCACGATAGACCTCTATCCAAAGGGCAAGTATATCTTTTTCAAACCCGACACTAAGGATTGGTTTGGCGGGATTTCGGTTGCCGGTCTCGGCCTCTCAAAGGCCAAATACGGCGGCGATGAGCTTGACAACGAATCTATATTTGACGCACTCGGCTCGCATCTAGACAATATTGTCCACGATCAAACACCGGGGCTCCATAGAGAAGTGCTCGCCAAAATCCCCGCATCTTTGCGTGATGAGTTATCACCGCTCCTTACCGAAAAGATAGAAAACGAATTAAAAAAGAAAATTGTGGGTTTTCTCCGCTCACAGGGTTCCGGCGACTGGCTAAATTTATACAAAACTCATTTTCTAAGCGACGCCGACAACCTGATGACTGGTTTTAAGTCTGATATTGCCGACCAGTTGCAGACAAAGATCCCCGGTGATCAACGCGAAAATATTTTGAATGTCTGGCTCGGCAACCTATTCGAAAAAGGTGTATCGATCAACGAAAATGAGAGCTGCAAGACAGTCAATCGAGCCGAGGATGGCGATTATTTTGTAATAAATACTGAACGTGGTGCCGAAAAAACAACTCAGACCTATACGGCTCGACGCGTTATTATTGCCATCGGACTTCGCGGTGCCCCGAATAAGCTGCGGCTTCCAAACGAAGACCTTAAATTTACGATCGATGGCGGCGAAGAGGCAAAGGTCATCTACGGGTTATCGAACCCGATGGATTTTCGCGGAAAGAATATCGTTGTCGTCGGCGGCGGCAACGTCGCTGTCGAGGCCGCCGTTGATCTGGTTGCTACACGTGACGGCGCAGCGATAAGTCATCGAAATCCGCAGGATATGAATAGAGTGACGCTGCTCGTTCGCGATTATCTGGCCCCAACAGTAAAATTTGGCAACAAATTTCAACTTTATAATTGTGCTGACGACGGCGTAATCGATCTACGATTTGGCGTCGGTATCAAGGAGATGCGTGAGCATGAGTTGGTTCTCGAAAATGTCGTCACCAAACAAGAGATCGGCACAATTCCGAACGATTACGTCTTTGCTCTGATCGGCGGCGAACGGCCAAATAGATTTTTAGAGTCGATCGGTATTACCATTAAGTAATAATGAAAAAAGATAATATTATGTCTGCCGTACTTGGGCTGGTTGTTGGCCTTGTCATTGGTTTTGTGGGAGCCAACAGCATCAATAAATCGGCGTATGAAAAGCAGGCTCCGACGGCACAAACAACCAATCAGACCAGCAATCCGGCTCTTCCGCTCGACCATCCGCCGCTTGGCACAACAACTGGTGAGCAACCGCAGGGAGCGCCGCGTCCCGTGGTGATGGAAGCAATCGAAAAAGCACGCTCCGAGCCTCGCAACTACGAAGCACAGATGACCGCCGCCGATCTCTATTATCAGATAAAGCGTTTTGACGAGGCCGCCAAATTCTATGAGATCGCCGCCAAACTCAAACCAACCGAGGCCGAACCGCTAATAAAGGCCGGGAACGCATATTTTGACGCTGAGAAATACGAGCAAGCTGAAAAGTGGTACTTACTTGCGCTTGAAAAGGAACCTCAGAACTTCGATGTACGGACGGATCTGGGCCTCACGTTTTTCCTTCGCTCGCCGCGCGATATTACCCGGGCAATCATGGAATACAAGATATCGCTCGCCATCAAACCAAACCACGAGGTCACTCTGCAAAATATCGCTTTGGCATATAGCGAAAACGATGACAACGAGAATCTGCGGATAACGATCGAAAAGCTGAAGAAGATAAACCCGAATAACCCCGCGGTGACAAAAACTGAAGGAGCGTTGTAGCAACTTCTCGTCCTTATTAAACCTACTTAGCCGGATGGGTTTTTAGGTATAACTAAAAAAACATTAAAAATAACTTTACCTAAATAAAATTGTGTGTAATATGTCAAATGTTCTAACAAATTCATGAGTTTGCAACTTTATCCTCGGTCGATATATGCCAATTTAAGCTAAATTACTTGATTTACAGGTTTTCTCCGGCTATTTCAGCAAAACAAAGGGTCTATTTGTTAACTTCTTTAACAAATTATGCGAAAGATCAATCCAAGAGATTTAAAGTGCACCCCGTTGTCTAGACCACGAAAGGGTTTTTTAAGCTATGAATGGATGATTGGATTTCCGTTCTTTTCTCCTTTCTTTTTTCTTAAATTCTTAAATTTATTGCTAGCAGCCGAAGCTG
>JBDSCV010000218.1:0-8064 GCA_039920905.1 Pyrinomonadaceae bacterium | reverse complement strand
CACCCGGTAGGTTTGTTTGGTAGGTTATAATTGAGGGTATTTATGAATTCGCTCTGTTACGGCCGAGCGTTACCGAAGGGGAAAATAAAATCTTCCCAATGTCTTAAAACTTTTTGTGTCAAACTTCTTGCGTGCTCCGCACTCGACACACACACGATACGAAATTTTTTTGTTTGTGAACGGCCGGCTCAAATCTTTATGCCAGCACCCAAATATAATGCCCATAAGGCCGATCTTTATTCCATCATTTTTGGGCGAATCAATATTCCTATCAATTGCACGCTCGGTTATCAAATTTTGTTCCAAAATCGCTTGCATAATTTTCTGACCACGTATCGCAGGTGGTGGCTCCCATTTACTAAAACGAGAAACGGGGAAAGTTTTTGCATCGTTTATGATGAAAGAGTTAAGAAAAAGGTTTGTTTTAATTCTTATGCAAAACCCCTTACTTTATCTAATTCCCTTAATTCGTTAAAATATTCCAAAAAGATTCAGGAGAAAAAATGTTTAGATCAGGCGTTCGCGTATTTATCTTAGCTGCAGTCGTTTTATCACTTATCTTACCGGCTTTTGCCTGGGATGAGACCGGACACAAGATCACCGCATATATCGCTTGGCAGCGGATGACGCCGGAGGTTCGCGAAAAAGTGATCAAGACATTGCTTTCTGCTCCGGAGGATTCGCAGATCGGGACATTTTATGCGTCTTACGGTTCGCGAACGAGTGAGTCTAGAAAACGTGAATATTTTATGCTCATGGCGACATGGGCGGACATTATTAGGGATAAGGCGTTCGACAATCGGTTTAAGAAATATCACAAAGGTAATTGGCACTATGCCGATACTTTTTGGCAATGGAAAGACGGAAAGGCCGTATTTATTGAGAGCCAAGATGAAAGCGGCCTTGCGATGCAAAAATTAATTGAGTTCGATAAAGTTATCCGCAGCACCGCATCGGATTCGGAAAAGGCGGTCGCCATTGCGTGGCTCGAACATCTGATCGGCGATATTCACCAACCGCTTCACACCTCGGCTAAGGTTACGGACTCAAATCCAAAGGGTGATCAGGGCGGCAATCTATCTCTGCTCACGCCAAAAGGAACGCCCCGCGACAAACAGGAGAATTTGCACTGGTTCTGGGATTCGATCATCGGACGGCAATTGCCAAATGCGAAGGACCAGTGCGAGGCCGACTATCTTGATCCGCTTGCTCAGGAAATAATGAGGCGCTATCCGTACGACAAAATGAAGGACAAGATCAGCCCGGATAAATTTGATGTTTGGGCCAAAGAGAGCCTTGATGTAGCTACCACCGAGGTCTATGAAGGTTTGGAATGGTTCAAAATGCCGTCTGACAAATATAAGAAAAAGGCGTTTGAGATCGCGCAGCAACGGCTCGCTTTGGCCGGATATCGAATGGGCGATCTGTTCAACGAAGTGTTTGGTGCGGCTCCCGCGACCGCTACTCCTTCGTTGAATTAGAGGGGATCTTAAATGAATCCGCACGAAATCCTGGATTATTTTGACGCCCGGAAAGGCGCGATCGTCGAATCCATACGCGAGATCGTGGACATCGAGTCGCCATCGCACGACCGGGTGCGAAGCCGCGAGGTTGTCGATTGGGTTGAGCGACAAGTAACGGCGACAGGCGCCCACGTATCTGTCGAACGCACACCGGTCGCGGATGGCGATCATATTGTTGTCCGCGCATTTTCCGCCGAGGGCAAACACACGCTGCTACTCGGCCATACTGATACAGTTCATCCGGTCGGCACAAATCTTCTCAATCCGACCCGCATCGACGGTGACAGATTTTACGGCTGCGGCATCTTTGACATGAAGGCCAATGTCGTCCTGATGCTGGAAGCGTTTCGGTTTTTTGCTAAAACCGGAACTAAGCCATCGCAACCTATCACAATACTTTTATCCTGTGACGAAGAGATCGGCAGTTTTACCGGTCGAGATCTGGTTGAGCGCGAGGCCGCTAATGCCGACCGCTGTTTTGTCCTTGAGCCGTCTGCCGGTGGTCGGGTGAAAACCGGGCGCAAGGGGACAGGAATGTTTACACTCCGAGCCCACGGCATTCCGGCACACGCTGGTCTCGAACCTGAAAAAGGCGCAAACGCGATAGTTGAACTTTCGCGGCAGATCGAGAAGATCAACGCGATAGCAGACGCCGAACACGGCACAACTGTAAACGTCTGCACGATCAGCGGCGGCACCACGTCGAACGTTATTCCCGAACACGCCGAATGCGAGATCGACGTCCGTTTTAGCTCGATGGTCGAGGCGGAAAGGGTCGATGCGGCGATGGGCAGGCTGACGCATTTGGACAAAAAGGTCTCGCTTGAGATCTTAGGCGGCATTAACCGCCCGCCGCTCGAGCGAACCGGTGCTGTAATCGAGTTATTTGAAAAAGCGCGTGATCTGGCAGCGGGTTTTGGTTACGAGCTTGGCGAAACACAGGTCGGCGGAGCGTCGGACGGCAATTTTGTTGCCGCTCTCGGCGTACCAGTTCTCGACGGCCTGGGCATCGCCGGTGCAGGCGCTCATACTTTGAATGAGCATATTTTGGTGAGCGAAATTGCGAAACGGGCGACTTTGATCGCCTCGCTAATGTTAAATTAAGTTTCATGGGACCATAGGACTTATATGGCCCATAGAACCTATGAAAATTTCGGAGGCGCAACTTGTCCGGTGATGGGCGCGGTCTTCAAAACCGTTGTGAGAGCGCGAGAGTGTTTCTCAAGTGGGTTCGACTCCCACACGCCTCCGCCAATTTAATGAATAGTTGATAGCGAATAGTTAAAAGTCGAAGAATGATCGATTGGATTGCGTTGAATATGACTCCGGGCGTTGGGCCGAGGGCGGCGACTAAATTGCTTGAGCGGTTTGGTTCGGCGGCGGCGGTGTTTCACGCGCGGCGGCCGGAGCTTGAATCGCTGAGGCTCAAGCCGGAAACTACCGAGAGCATTATCAAGCGTGAGTTTCATGAAAAGGCTGAGGCCGAGCTTGCGCGGGTGAAAGAGGTTGGCGGCGATGTTCTGATCCTCGACGACGGCAGCTATCCGAACCTATTAAGAGAGATCGACGATCCGCCGCCGGTACTTTATGTAAAGGGCGATTGGTTGGCGTGTTTTGATCAGCCTTGCGTTGGCGTGATCGGTTCGCGGATGTGTTCGACGTATGGCGAAAATGCGTCTGAGATGATCGCCCGCGATCTCGCGTCGCGCGGAATTACGATTGTCTCGGGTCTTGCTCGCGGTATTGATTCAGCGGCGCATCGCGGAGCAATGCGTGGAAACGGCAGGACAGTTGCGGTGATGGGAACCGGTATCGACAGCGTCTATCCGAAAGAAAATAACGGATTGGTCCGTGAGATCCTTGCATCCGGCGGATGTCTCGTCTCTCAGTTCCCGCTTGGAACGCCGCCATTAAAAGACAACTTTCCTTATCGCAATCGAATCATAAGCGGGCTTAGTTTAGGAGTTTTGATCGTTGAGGCGTCGGAGAGAAGTGGTTCTTTGATAACGGCGCGTCTCGCGATGGAACAAAACCGCGAGGTGATGGCCGTGCCGGGCAACATCACATCTGGTAACTCGTTTGGGACGAATTACCTTATTAAGAGCGGTGCCAAGCTCGTCCAGCAGTGGCAGGACGTGGTTGCCGAACTGCCGAGCGATATTTCGGCGGCGATCTTGCCGCCCAAAATAGATAAGGCCGCACCCGATGTGACGGAGCGGCAACCGGATTTGGTCCCGGCGGATATGACCAAGAACGAGGGCAAGGTTTGGGCATTGCTAACACCGGATGAACCTACGCACATTGACACATTGCTTGAGACCAGCGGCCTCTCATTTGGTGACCTCAACAGCGTGCTGGTCGGCCTCGACATACGCGATCTGATCCGTGTTTTGCCGGGAAAACACTATGCAAGGCGGATGTAAAAACGGTAGATTTTGAAAATTGAAGAAATTTGGATATGGTATAGCATCGCATTGACAGACTTGCGAGCAAGGTGTTAGAAGTCTTAAACGTCAGCACAAATAATGTGTCTGACGTATTTTTTTTAGCGACGAGTAATAATGGTTAAAAGCTTGGTAATCGTAGAATCGCCTGCAACGCGAAGGCAACAAAATAGTATCCGGCTTTGAGGTTCTAGTAAGGCAAGCACCTGAAACATAACTTTTACATATATATCTAATACTTCATCAGACCTTACTAAATACCACCCTGAACATGTCAAAGAATCTGCTAATAGTTGAAAGCCCTGCAAAAGCAAAGACCATTGAAAAGATCCTCGGGAAAGATTTTCAGGTGAATAGCTGCTTTGGCCATATCCGCGATCTTGAAAAAGCCGGGATGGGTATTGACATCGAAAATGATTTTTTACCCCGGTATATTGTTCCTGACGAAAAGAAAAAGGTCGTGAATGAGCTGAAGTCTTTGGCGAAAAAGTCGGATGAAGTTTGGCTCGCGACGGACGAAGACCGTGAGGGAGAAGCTATAAGCTGGCATCTGTGTGAAGTGCTGGGTCTTGACCCGATAACGACCAAACGGATCGTGTTTCACGAGATCACCAAACCTGCGATCGAAACTGCTGTAAATAATCCACGCACGGTGAATATGAACCTCGTAATGGCGCAGCAGGCGCGTCGAGTGCTCGATCGGATAGTAGGTTTTGAATTAAGCCCCGTGCTGTGGCGCAAGATCAGTACAAGCAATAAAAACTTGAGCGCTGGCCGGGTGCAGAGTGTCGCGGTAAGGTTGATCGCCGACCGGGAGCGCGAGATCAACGCCTTTCAACAGATAAGTCATTTCAAAATCGAAGGCTTATTTATTGCCGATGATATCACGGGAAAACAAGTAACTTTCAAAGCCGAAGGAAAAAAAAGGGACAGTGCGGAAGATGCCGAAACATTTTTGAAAGGATGTATCAGAGCTGATTATAATGTAACCGACATAAAGGTTAAACCTGGTAAACGTTCTCCGGCCCCGCCATTTACCACGTCAACACTGCAACAGGAAGCATCGAGAAAACTGGGTTATGGTGTGGCAAGAACGATGCAGATCGCACAGAAGCTGTATGAAAACGGGCATATTACCTATATGCGTACGGATAGCGTAAGCCTAAGCGATACGGCGCTGAGCGACATTACGCAAACAGTGAGCAAACTTTACGGCGATAAATATCAGCAGTTTCGGAAGTTCAAGAATAAGAACGAATCCGCACAGGAAGCTCACGAAGCTATTCGTCCAACCTACACGAGTACGACAACGATTCAGGAAGAGGAATGGCAGAGATTATATGAACTGATCTGGAAGCGAACGATGGCCTCACAAATGGCCGACGCTGAGTTAGAAAAAACCACGGTCAAAATCGAAATTTCCACGAACAAAGAAGAATTGACAGCATCGGGAGAGGTGTTGAAATTCGACGGGTTTCTGAAAGTTTATCAGGAAGACAGAGACGAAGATGAAGCGGAAGAATCAACCGAAGGCCTTCTGCCGCCGATGACGGTGGGACAGTCAATGCCGCTGTCTGAACTCAGAGCAACCGAGCGGTTCAGCCGTGCCCAGCCGCGATACACGGAAGCCTCACTAGTGAAAAAATTAGAAGAGCTCGGCATTGGCCGTCCGTCCACATATGCTCCGACGATTTCTACGATCCAGAAAAGAGAATATGTAGAAAAAAGAGATAAAGATGGTAAGCAAAGGGCTTACAGGATCTTGGTACTAAAAAACGATTCCATCAGCAAACGGGAAGAATCTGAAAATACCGGTGCGGAAAAATCAAAACTGTTTCCCACAGACTTAGGTCTCGTCGTAACGGATTTTTTGAAGCAACATTTTGACGCCATCATGGATTATGGCTTCACTGCCAAGATCGAGGAAGAGTTCGACGAGGTAGCTAACGGCAAGCTGAAGTGGAATGAAATGATCGATGAGTTTTACGGCCCATTCAAAAAGGACGTCGAAAACACCATCGAAAATGCCGAGCGTGTGAAGGGCGAAAGAGTACTTGGCACCGACCCCGAAAGCGGCAAACCCGTGGTTGCCCGTATGGCTAGATATGGCCCGATCATACAGATCGGCAGCGTCTCAGAAGAAGAGAAGCCGAGATTTGCAAAGGTCCCGACAGGGCAAAGCATTGAAACCATAACATTTGAAGAAGCTCTGACCCTGTTCAAATTGCAGGACGCGATGGGCAGCTATGACGGCAAAGAATTATCTGTAAGCATCGGCCGCTTCGGACCTTATGTTAAGTGGGGCGATGAATTTATCTCCGTCCCGCGCGGCACCGATCTTGCGACGGTGGACACGGAAAAAGCGATCGAATTCATAAAAGCTAAGCAGGAGGCGGATGCTCCTGTTGGTGAGTATGACGGTAAACCGATCACAAAAGGAACGGGACGTTTCGGGCCTTTTATAAAATGGGACGGTTTGTTCATCAACGTGCTACGCCGATTAGATTTTGCGAACCTGACCCAAGCCGAGATGAACGAACTGATCGAGGCAAAGCGCGAAAAGGAATCAAATCGTTACATACAACACTGGGAAGATGAAAAAATATCAGTAGAGAATGCCCGTTGGGGTCCGGTAATCAAATTTGGCAAAAAGATCATTTCAATGCCAAGAAAAGCCGATGGCACGCGCACCACGACTGACGAGGCGGCAACTCTAACGCTGGAACGGGTAAAAAAACTTATCGAAGCCGAAGTGCCGGGGGCGTTTGCAAAGAAGACTAAGCCCTCGGCTAAAAAGTCACCTGCCAAGAAAACTGCGAAGAAGAATGGTAGATGATGGAAACGTTCGGACGGTCGAACTATCCGACATGCGCTGGCGTATATTGGGATAAGCCGGTCAAGGAATCGTGTCCAACATGCAGTATGCCCTTCCTGCTTGAAAAGACAAACAAAGAAGGATGGAACCGTCCGGTATTGCCAAAATGATAACTGTGATTATAAGATGACTGTTCATAGTGCGGATGTAACATCTGATAGTAAGGCGGAAAGTTCGATTCCGGCGTAGGCAGCTTTGCATGAAAGAAAATCTTCAGTTCCTACAGGCATTTCTCAAAAACCCTGGAAAAGTCGGCGCCATAACGCCCAGTTCACCTGATCTGGTCGCCGAAATGCTGCAGGGAATTCATCCCGATGATCACAACATCGTACTCGAATTAGGCGTCGGAACCGGTGCGGTCACAAAATTTCTGCGGGATCTTGTTCCGAGCAGAGAATCCTACTTAGGCATAGAACTCGACAGTGATCTGGTAAAAACTCTCAACCAGAATTTTCACGATATGAACATCATCTGCAGTAATGCGGCAGACGCCTTCGAGATTCACCGCGATTCGGGACTGGGAAAGGTTAGATACCTGGTCTGCTGTTTACCTTTTGTGTCCTTACCAAAAGAAGTTAGCGAAAACATTCTCGTTGAGATCCAGAAATTTATGGACGAGGGCTGTGAGTTACGTATTTTTCAATACGCGCACGGCTATTATCTTCCACCCGCTATCAAACTCCGCGATTTCCTAAAAAAACGCTACGGCAAATCCCGGCGCAGTCCGTTGGTATTTAAGAATATGCCGCCGGCATTTACGCTGACCTGGTCCACGGTCTGAAACCTTTCCGAGGTGCTTGCGGTATTAATACCTAAATCTACATTTAGATTAAATTCAATTTTCAGGAGAACTACTAATAATGTTACGACGCAAGATCTTAGGCGTATTTTTGGTTTACGCCTTCTTAGGGCCGACGCTGGCTTTCGGACAGACAGCGCCAAAAGTTTACGAGGCACCAAAAGAAATTCTGGACAAGATCAAGGACGAGGGAATGACCCGCTCGCAGGTCATGCAAACCTTGGGATATCTTTCGGACGTGATTGGTCCGCGTCTAACCGCCTCGCCGGGGATGAAACGCGGCAACGAATGGACGCGCGATAAGCTTACTGCATTTGGAATACAAAATGCTCACCTTGAGGCTTGGGGCCCGTTCGGCCGCGGCTGGACACTAAAGCGTTTTTACGCAATGGTTGATGGCCCGACGGCCTTTCCGTTGATCGC
>JBDSCV010000217.1:0-12645 GCA_039920905.1 Pyrinomonadaceae bacterium | reverse complement strand
CCGTCAACCACCTTCCTCACCGCCTCCCGCTTGAATTCATCATCGTATTTCCTCATAATCTCCTCCACATTCTCGAATTTTCATCCAAGCGTCAGGGTTATGTCCAGAGAAATTAGACCACTTCATTGATCGATCAATAGAAAAAAGCTGCGAACAATGTCCGCAGCCTTTTTGTCGTTGCAAATTCCAAACTATTAGTCGTTCGTCCGCTGAAATCCGGTGGTTTGGATGTATTGGAAATACGGCGTACCCGGCGGTAGGCGGTCGATGTCGAGGAACGTGGCGTCAAAGACCCAGTTACGACTGGGCGGGCTGTAAACGTGATTACAACATTTAAACGGACCGTTGTTATTGTGCGAGTTGAAAAGGTTGATCAGCGAACCGCTGTAGCTCAGACGGTCGCCGCCCCAGTCCTCAAGAAACCGCTTGAAGTTATGAACACCGCCGTTCATCTTTGGATCGCCGCCGCCTTGATTTGGCGTATCGTTCAAACTCGTAAGCGCGTCGCCCGACAACATCGCAAAACGGTCGAATGTGTCCGTCGCCTGTCGGCCGCCAAGATTGAACGGCGAGACGAAGCTGTTTGAATCCTGCCAGGCGTTTGAAAGAATTATTACTGCATCCGATGCGACCGACGCGGGAATATCGCCGGAGCTTGTACATAATGGGATGTAATCACAATAAGGAGTCGGCGTCCCGACTGACACGATGCCTGAGGCGTTATAGTTTCCCTGTACATACACGGCATTTTCAGACGCGACCGTAAAACCGCGCGTGTTTGCCGGGGTTGTGACTGTGTCATATCCTCCCGGTGTCTGGACGACTCTGCTTCCCGGAGGCCCCGTGACGCCGTTAATTAAACGCACCCCGCGGCGGAAGTGTTTATGTTCAAAAACAGCTGCAATATCAAGCGATATATTGCTGCCAGTACCGGTATATGGCGCAGCGTCATTCGAAAGTTCCCTTTGAAGCGTTCCGTTCTTGTTTGTGTCTTCGCCAAGCTGGAGAATACTTTCGTGATTACCGTAAGCGTCCTCCATATCGTATTCGCCGTCGAAATCGAAATCTCCGCGGCGGTTAGAAACGTAAAAGACCCAGCCGCCAGCTTTCGTTCCGGTGTTAGTCGGCTGCGGAATATCGTTGCCGCGTAGGACATGGGCCGTTACCGTATAGTATTGGGCATAAAGGTATCAAAATTCCCATCCAGGAATTTTTTGAGATTTGCCACGTCGATGGCCACGATGCTCATACCGCCAGCCCAAGGCACATTCGATCCGTAGTTGCCGACGGCCGTTGGGTCAAATACGGCGTTAGTGTCGTTATACAACCCTTCGCGGGTGTCTAACATATTGATCGGAAACGGAGCCATACAATTTTGTGCGCCGCCGCTTATGTTTACCTCTCGGCTCGTGATCTAGTTATCGCCGGCAAATGCATAACGTCCGTTGGTGTAGGGACCCCCGTTGACTCGCGTCCATGCCGTGGACGCGATGGCAGCGGCGTAACAGCTTCCGCTGCCGCCGGTTCCAACCTTTACATAATTGTAGGTCACATTCGGAGCAAGCTGGCTCGCCTCTCGCATCAAGTCGATCACTTTTAGCGTTTGGTCCTCAGATTTGTAGAGTTTTCTATCGCTATAAATGTAAGGAAGCGAGATCGCCGACAACAGCGCGATCACACCCATAACGATCAAAATCTCGATGAGCGACAATCCCAACTCACCTCGTCTCGACTTATGAAAGCTCCTTTTCATAACTTTTGTAATAAAAACTTTTTCCTGTTCAAATATGGGGGCGTTGATAAAAAAAAGACGGAATGAACAACAGTTTCCAAAATTATGTTACATTGTTTAACCTTAGAAAGCAATGACTTGATTTACTTTTCTTTGGCGTTAAATTCGGCTAGAATTGCAAAAGATTTTTTCGAGGAAAGTTGTCGCTAAATGACTGATAAAACACCGGTTTCTAAGAAAGGGATTTCCGCAGACTGGTTTATGCAAGGGGCATTGACCAAGATCGGCGACACGCTTGACCGCTTGACCGGTCGAAAATGGATCCCATCGAGCAGTCTCGCGACTAGTGAATTGATCGAGAAAATGAAAGGTCTACTCGATGCTGAGGCCAAAGATATCCCGGGCAAAGGCATCGTCGTTCCGCACAATATTAAGCTGAAAATGCAGTGGGACAAGTTCTCAACTGACGCGGACCAATCTCTCAAAAAGCTCGAAAACGAGTTGCTCGCCGCTG
Source organism: Pyrinomonadaceae bacterium (assembly GCA_039920905.1). Lineage (GTDB taxonomy): Bacteria > Acidobacteriota > Blastocatellia > Pyrinomonadales > Pyrinomonadaceae > OLB17. Next base: position 10,399 of record JBDSCV010000217.1, on the reverse strand, counting down.
CGGCAGACCATATAAACGATATGCTCTATTACACTTACGCTCCGCTGAGGATCGAAGTTAAACCGGACTATTTTACGGAGGGCGTCAAACTTTTCGTGAGCTTCGATAAATTTTCCGATGAGGAACATGTGGCTGAGACAAACGTCACCATACCGGCGATAAATGTTATCCATCCGGCCCCGGCGGCGCCTGAACCCAAGGCCGCCGTTGAAATATTTATTGCACGCTTTGAGCTTAAAGGCAGCCGAAAAGATAAGCGGCTCGAATTCCCTGCCCGACATCGCCTGTCGGTGGGCCGAACGGGTGGAAATGATCTCGCCATCGATGACATGAGCGTGTCAAAAATTCACGCATCACTGATCGCGGATTCCGAAGGCCAGCTTTCGGTCGCGGACACAGGCTCTACCAATGGAACTTTCGTAAATAACCAGCGTATTTCCTACGGAAAGGCAGTTCGGCTGATCGAAGGTGATGTGGTGAAATTTGGCGTTGTTGCGGTTCTCTTTGATCACGTGCCGCCTCCGGTCGAAGCTGAACCGCAAATTCCGTCGTCAGAGCTTCCGGATCAAAAGACCACCGCGATCGACGGGTTTGAATTTACAAGCCGCGTTTCGAGCGAACCGGCGGACGAACCCGAGCCGCTGCCTGACGAAACTTTGAAGATCGAAACGTTGAAAGCCGGCGCTGACAAGGGCAAAACGGAACCCGGTAAATGATATTTTTTCTATTGCTTATCGACTGGGAGAAATGGAAGCCGGAAAATCTTTTCGGTGGCCAAGTTTTGGAGCGAACGCCCGCCGGACTGACGCTGTTTTACATAATTGGCGTCGGCATTCTCATCGGATTTCTTGTTTTTACCTTTCTCGATAATTTTCGCCGCCCAAAATTCACGTTCGAGCAAGATCTGCCAAAAGAAGTTACCCGCCGCTTAACTCAAACCGTTGCAAACAGGAGCCTTCGCGTCTGGCAGGTGTTTTTTGTGGTCGTTGCTTTCACGGTGTTCGGCTTCCAGGTTTACTGGACTTACGTCGCGGACGATTCGAATGAGCAATTTCAGGCTTTGAACTACAAGGACCTGCGTAACCGCCGTGCAACCGCGGCCAGCCTTCGCGGTTGGATGCTCGACCGGACAGGAAATCTTTCAAGCGCCCTCGCCTACTACAAACTCGACAAGGATGGGGACGTTACGCGCGGTTTCGCCCTCCAAAAGGAAATGGCCCACCTTCTCGGCACCGAACGGGGAACGCCCGGTCTTGAACGGACTTTATACAAAAAACAGGTTGAGCCGATGCCCGAGTCGTGGGAAGTCCTCACGCGGATCAAAAAACCGCAGGATGAGCAAAAAGACGTGCGCGTCACGCTTGACCGCGATCTCCAGGCGTATCTGGCAACTCAGCTTGAGGGCAAAAAAGGTGCGATCGTCGTTTTAAATCCGCAGACCGGCGATTTACTCGCGATGTATTCAAATCCATCGTTCAGCCTCGGCGAGGCCCAAACACTTGACGATTACCTCAAGCTTGAAGGGAATAAGCGTGATAAACCGCTGCTAAACCGCGCGACACGCGAATTTTATGTTCCCGGTTCGACGTTTAAGACTTTTACTCTGATCTCGGCATTTCGGGCCGGTAAGCACAACGCCGTATTTTCAAGTTATCCGGCAGGTTTCAAACCGTCTAAAGCCTCGCGGCCCATCGTTGATGCGACGCAAAAGCTGCTGCCCGACGGCACCGTTACGGGCGCGTGCGACGGCGGTTGTCAGGAAAAGGACATCACATTTGCCTACAAGGTTTCGAGCAACCAGTATTTTGCTCAGCTCGCCATTGAGCTTGGGCGTGAACGTTTGCGGGAAACCGCACTTCTCCTCGGTATCGCTCCGGTTGATGACGCCGATGAAGCGCTGGTCCAGCGTTTTTTCCCGAATATCTGGAATACAAGCAATCCAAATATCGCAAATTCAATAGCTCCGCAGCAGTCGGCGATTGTCACCGGCAAAAATATTTCGCTTTTCGATCTCGGGCTCGAGGGCATGGGTCAGGGTTATGCAGGTCAAATGACGCCATTTCAAATGGCCCTGATCGCGTCGGCAGCCGGAAATTTGGAAGGCAAATTGATGAAGCCGCGCATCGAAGCAGATCAGCCGCCGCAGGTTTTTGCCCAGGTATTATCGGCACCTCAGGCCGCAGCGATTCGAGGCATAATGTCCACCGTTACCGAAGAACCCGGCGGAACGGGTACGGTAATTTCAGCCAAGCTAGCCGGAACTGGCATCAGAACTGGTGGAAAAACTGGGACGGCGGAGAAACTGGCGCCCGAATATGACGCCGCCGGAAACCTCAAAACTATAAAAAAACGCCGCAAGGGCGCTAATGGCGAATGGGAAGATTACTTTGTCCCGCAAATGTACGAGCGGATTGATAGCTGGTTTATCACGATCGCTCCGCTCGAAAAACCGCAGGTCGCTATCGCTGTGGTTGTCGAAGCCGGCGGTTTTGGGGCCAGATCTGCTGCACCGATAGCGGCAAATGTGATCTTAAAGGCCCGCGATCTTGGGCTTTTAGGCGATCAATACAAACCAAAAACTCAAGCGGTAATGCCAACTGTGAAAAAGAAGAAATAGTTTCAGTTAGCGTGAAAAACAGAACCTCATCACATTTCTTTATCCTTGCCCTGATCGTTCTTGTAACGGCCGCAGCCCATTATTCGATACATTACGGGGCGCTCATTCGTGGTTATCAAACCTCCGGCGTAACCGCGGCCCGAAATCTCTTACTTCTTTCTTTTCTTGCAGTTCTACCAGTCTTATTAAAGCGGTTTATCAAGTTCGAGGGTAACTGGACGCTCTACACCACAGCGATCTTGCTGTTCTCGATCGGGTTGACGGTGCAATACCGGCTTTTTAGCGACCCGGAATATACTTCGCGAAAAGATAAAGCGGAAGCGAGGCAGCAAAAGATCAAGGTGCTCCAAATGCATTATATTCAGGAGAATTATTCCGCCGAAAAGAAGCAAATAATGGGTTTGCCGCCAACGCCGCCCTCATCGGTCGATCTTTCGGCAGAGACACCGCGCCCGGCTAATGAATCCTATTCCGATATATTGTTTTCGGGCAAAACGATCAATCCGATCCTCGGTATTATCGGGCTCATAACCGCTTTTATTCTGTTGCGCAGAAACGATATTCTCGAACTTCTACAGAAAAATGGTTTCCTTATTGTGCTTTTGACGCTTGGCCCTCTATTTGTCGCCGCGATCTGGTCGCGGGGCGGCAAATTTGGCGGTAATATGACGCCGTGGGAACTAGCCAAGATACCATTCTTGATAGGTTTTGCGGCGGTTCTAGCGGTCTTATACAAGAACCTTGCTCGGACCTATTGGGGAATTCCACGTGCAAAGGACGCTCTACCGCTTATCTTCATGGCCATTCTCCCCTTTCTTCCGTTCTTTGTCCTCAAGGACTTTGGCCAGATGATGGTTTTTAGCGCCGTTTACGCTACGCTTTATCTGATCGCCGTTCGCCGGTTTTCACAACGATTTGTGCTTGTCGGAAGCGTATTTCTTGCTATATCCATTCTTGTTGTTGGTGCATTGCCGGAAAAAACTCAGGAGAACATTCCGCTGCTGCCAACACTGGCGTCCCCGGTTAAAGCCATTCTTCCCGACCGCATCCAGCAGCGATTCCATCTCTGGCTTGACGGATTTGATCCGCCGACACCCGAAACTTCATGGTGGAAAGGTGATTACGACGATTACTATAAAAAGCTCGTCGAAAAAGACCCGAATCTACCGCAAATGCTCGCGGAGAATCCAGAATTGCAAAGGACGATCAATACCGATGCATGGTTCGATGTCTTAGCGTTTCAGCCCGCACAGGCTACATTCGGGCTTGCTTCGGGTGGCACAACTGGCCGCGGATTAGGCCTCGGGTACCCGGAGCTGATACCTGTCGCGGATTCAGATTACATCTTCGCGGCACTGGCCGAAGAACTTGGACTTCTTGGAGGTTTGTTGGTAACCTTTGCCCTAATTGTATTTGTCAGCGCAGGTGTCAAAACGGCACGTGAATCGCGCGATATGTTTAGCAAGCTATGTTCGATTGGCCTAGCGGCGTTTATTGGCTTTCAGGCCCTTGTAAACATAGGCGGCATCACGCGTGCGTTGCCGATGACCGGAATTACGTTGCCGTTCGTTAGCCACGGAGGATTTAGCCTTATTACAAGTTTTATTATGCTTGGGATGCTAATGGCCTTTTCGCACCGAAACAGCGTGGACCAACGCAACGACGCACTTAAAGTTATTGTGTAAGGTATAACGTATAACTTATTTACCCAATTGAAATTACTGTTACTAAAACCAGATTGGAGAAAATAGTCAATGGATAGCAGCCTCCGTATCTCGTCCGGTGCCGTCAGCGACCGGGGATTAAGCGAAAAACGCCCGCAAAACGAGGATTCTTACCTTGAAATGGGCCGTTGCGGCATTTACGCTGTCGCCGATGGCGTGGGCGGCGCCCAGGCCGGAGAGGTCGCATCGCAAATGGCTGTGGAAATCTTGGGTGAAGCTTTCGCTAATTTTGTCGAAGGAGCCGATGCAGAGACTGTTATGCGAACTGCGATAGAACGTGCAAACGCCGCTATACACCAGATGGCGCAAGAGCTGCCGCAGCTTTCGAGCATGGCGACGACGGTCGTTGCACTGCATCTCGCCGGTAACATCGCAACGATCGGCCACGTCGGCGATTCACGTCTGTATCGTGTCGATCGTGACGGAATTCTCTACCGCGAAACGGATGATCATTCAATGGTGGCCGAGGAAGTTCGTGCGGGCCGCATGACCGAGGAACAGGCCGAAACCCACCCGGGCCGAAACATTATCAGCCGTGCTCTTGGTGCCGCGGCAACCGTTGACGTCGATCTAAAAACAATGATGATCGAACCCGGGAATGCCTTTCTAATTTGCTCGGACGGTATCACACGCCATATTGCCGATCCGGAGATCAAGGGTGTTCTCACATTTGGTGGCGACCCAGCCGAAATTTGCGACTACCTAAAAAATCTCTGTTACGAGCGCGGTGCCGAGGATAACCTTACCGGCGTCGTGGTGAAAGTTTCCGCCGCCGGGGGAGAGCGGCCGATCATCCCGCAGAAGAATTTGTTCGAAGCCGGTGAGCCTACGGTCGCAACTGCCCGAACCGCGGTAGAGAACGCGATGCCCGTCGATGATGATGACCAACTGCTCGAACTGGAAACGCACGGTCTTACTATGCCAAACGACGAGTTGGTAACATCCGTCGAGTCCAATTCGGACGAGAACACAATTCCAATGACCTCAGGGAATATTTTTGACTCAGGTAAAGAAACGATACCGGTTTTTGATCAGCAACCTCCCGAAAAACCTCGAGAGCAACTGGAGATTGCTCCGGAGCAAAACACGCCGCGACGACCGGCGCACACAGATAACTTTTCGATGTTCGGTGAATCAGGAATTTCAGGTTATGAAGAAGAAAAATCTAATTCGCTAGGCAAAATTGCCTCAGCAATTGGCTTTATTTTGTTGGGCAGCGTGATCGGGTTATGGGTTTATCATTTCGCCCTGGTCCCCAAACCGGTTGAGTCCGAAGTTCCGCAGTTATCAGAGATGAAAGCCGCAAATATTCCGCTTAGTGCCTTTGAGGAAAACCGTAGAAACGTTGACAAAGATTCTGCCGGATACGTAGCAAAATTTGGTGCCGACCCGCAAGACAGCGAGGATTTCTACCTTTTGGGTCGGGCATATTTGCTGACCGGAGATTATCCGAGAGCCCGAACCGCATTTAATGGGGCGCGGCTTCGTCTGCCGGACGTTGATCCTGCAAATGCAAAAATACTCGCCAACGACATCGCAATGGCGTTGGCGGTAACTATCGACACGACAATTCAGAGTATACTAAGAAAAGAGCTCGACACTACCGTCAGGCCGTCAGCGAATACAAATGCGAACCGGTGATCAGATATTTTGCCGTCTGGCCTCGAACAGAATGATGCCGACCGAGACAGCAAGGTTGAGACTTTCTGCATCCTGTTCCATGGGAATGCGGATCGTCGCTCTTATCTTTTTGAGATCTGCGTCGCTGAGGCCGTGGGCCTCGGAACCGAGGACCAATAATCTTGGCGTTCTCCAATCGGTTTGCAAGTAACTTTCCTTTGCGTAAATATCGGCCGCAGTGACAGTCAATTCCTTTTCGTCCGCCCATCTCAAGATCTGGTCAAATTCGGCATTTTCCCAAATCAGCATACGAAAACTTGCTCCCATCGCAGAGCGTAAAGCCTTTGGAGAAAATGCGTTCGCCGAATTTGTCGAAATTATTACGAGCGCAACTCCCGCAGCCTCAGCCGTTCGCATTACGGCTCCGAGATTTGAGGGGTTATTGATCTCGTTTAGGAAAATGACAACCGGCAACGCGGCCGAACCGATGCTGCCCTCGATCGTTCCCGCAGATGTTTTGGGCCGCTTCGCAATGAGAATGATTCCCTGCGAGTGTTCGGTATCGGCGATCGAATTAAATATTTTTACAGGAATCTCGGTTATTGCCGATTTTGTTTTGCACACGGCATCGAGCAGTTTCCTGTCGCTAAAGGCCTCGACAACCAAACATTCCCCGATCTCAAGATTCGAGCTTAAAGCTTCTGATACGAGCCGCCGCCCCTCAATAAAAATCTGATCGGGCACCTTTCCGTCCCGAACCTTGCGTGCGTTGACGAGGCGCCGGTTCTCGCGGCTAGATATCGTTTGTATTTCATTCATTATTCAGCTCAATTTAATCATTTATTAACGCGCTTGGAAAAGAGTGACAAAATCGCTAAACTTATGCGATATGAAGCCAGAATCGAAAATCAAAAGCAAGATCGAACTTTTGAAAGAAAGATCGCGCATTGCCGAAGAAGGCGGAGGGAAGACCCGGCTGGAAAAACAAAAGGCTTCGGGTAAAATGACCGCCCGCGAACGCGTCGAATTTTTCCTCGACGAGGGCAGTTTTGAAGAGTTTGACAAATTTGTTGTCCACCGCTCGACCGACTTTGCGATGGAGGAACAAAAATTCCCTGGCGATGGCGTGATAACAGGCCACGGACTGGTTGACGGCCGCGAGGTTTTTGTTTTTGCACAAGATTTTACAGTTTTTGGCGGCTCGCTTTCCGAGACCCACGCCCAGAAGATCTGTAAGGTCATGGATATGGCGATGAAAACCGGTGCGTCGGTGATCGGCCTCAATGATTCCGGCGGGGCACGCATACAGGAAGGCGTGGTTTCGCTTGCCGGATATGCCGATATTTTCTTGCGAAACGTGTTATCAAGCGGCGTGATACCTCAGATCAGCTGCATTCTTGGCCCGTGCGCCGGTGGTGCGGTCTATTCACCTGCGATCACTGATTTCAATGTCATGGTCAAAGACACGTCGTATATGTTCATCACGGGCCCAGACGTGATAAAAACCGTTACGCATGAAGATGTTACGAAAGACGAGCTTGGTGGAGCGATGACCCATAACACAAAATCCGGCGTCGCTCATTTTGCCGCTGACTCCGACGAACATGCACTGCGTCTGGCCCGCGAACTCTTGTCTTTTATGCCGTCTAACAATCTGGACGACCCGCCGTTTGTTCCGACAAGCGACCCATCGGATCGCGCGGACGAAAAGCTAAATTCGATGATTCCCGAGGCCGCGACCACGCCTTACGACATCCGCGATATTGTCCATAATGTTATGGATGAAGGATATTTTTTCGAGGTACAAGAGCATTACGCACCTAATATTGTCATTGGATTTGCCCGACTCGGCGGCTATTCGGTCGGAATCGTGGCCAATCAACCGGCGTACCTCGCGGGCGTCCTCGACATAGACGCCTCGGTAAAAGCTGCCCGTTTTGTGCGTTTCTGCGACTGCTTTAATATTCCGCTGATCACTTTCGAGGATGTTCCGGGTTTTCTTCCCGGCGTTAATCAGGAACATCAAGGGATCATCCGCCACGGAGCCAAACTTTTGTATGCGTTTGCCGAAGCTACGGTCCCGAAAATCACGGTTATTACCCGAAAAGCCTACGGCGGAGCATATTGTGTCATGGCGTCAAAGCATATCCGCACGGATATTAATTTCGCTTATCCAACTGCGGAAATTGCGGTTATGGGCGCCGAAGGGGCGGTCGGAGTTCTATTCAAACGTGAAATCGCCGACAACGACGACGCGTATCGCACGGCTAAGGTCGCCGAATTTGCTGATAAATTTGCAAACCCGTATGTTGCGGCGGAACGCGGTTATATTGACGAAGTGATCGAGCCAAAATATACACGTCCGAAACTCATCCGGGCTCTTTCGCTGCTTCAAAACAAACGCGATACAAATCCGCCGAAGAAGCATGGTAACATACCGCTCTGATGGGCTCGATGCACATTTGTTTGATACAACTAAATTCTAATATCTAGTCTAATCAGATATTTACAGCTAATTGTTTATGTATTTGACTAAACATGATGAGCCTCGAAACCGAAAAACGTCCGACCCGAGCGTATATCGATCTCGACGCTCTCACATCGAATTTTCATTCCGCGAAACAATTCATCGGTCCGAATCTGGCGTATATGGCGATCGTCAAAGCCGATGCGTATGGACACGGAGCCGCAGCGTGCGCATTGCGGCTGGAAACCGAAGGTATCGAGTGGTTTGGTGTCGCCATTCCTGAAGAAGGCGTCGAGCTTCGAAAAGCAGGAGTTATCAAGCCCATCCTGTGTCTTGGATCCTTTTGGCCGGGACAAGAGAGACTACTTGTTGAATATCAACTTACACCTGTTGTTTACGATGACACCACGGCCCTACGTCTTGACCGCTATGCGAGGGAAAATAATCTTAAGTTTGATATACACATTAAAATAGATACAGGAATGGGCCGGGTTGGCGTTCGACACACAGAGGCCTCAGCTTTTGCAAAGATGCTCATGCAACTGGAGGACCTGCGGGTTACCGGATTATTAACGCATTTTGCCGCCGCCGAAAACCCTAATGAAACTGGGTTTACCAATCTTCAGATCGAGCGTTTTAATGACGCGTGCGATGCTTTTCGAGCCGCCGGACACAATCCCGAGTGGTTTGATATGGCGAATTCGCCGGGAGCTATTTCACATCCGAGATCGCGCGGAAATCTCGTCCGCCTCGGCGGAGCTTTATACGGACTTTTAGACGATATTTTGCCGGTTGGTATCGAGAAACCAGAGATGAAACCAATCATGTCGCTGCGTTCACAAATCGCCCATCTGAAATATTTGCCAGCCGGTGAGAGTCTGGGTTACGGGCGGACATTTATTACAAAGCGTGACTCGATCATCGCGCTGGTGCCGATCGGTTACGCCGACGGTTATCCGCGTGGCCTTTCAAATCGAGGTAGAGCCATTGTTAACGGCATTCGTGTGCCCGTTGTCGGCCGCATCTCGATGGACTGGACGCTGCTCGACGTTACGGATATTCCGGGCGTAAGCGACGGGGATGAAGTCGTACTGATAGGTGGAGAGATAACGGCAGCCGATCTCGCCCATGAGCTCGGGACGATCGGGTATGAGATCACATGCGGTATTTCCCCGCGTGTGCCGAGAACCTACCAATGATAGAAATAACCAAATTCGACTGGAAACGGTTCTTTGTCCGGCTCTATGAACAGTCGTTCGACGCTGATATTCTTAGCCGTGCTGCACAAGTTGCGTTTTATTTTTCGTTCGCGTTGTTCCCGCTATTGTATTTTTTAGTTAGTCTCTTTGGTATTTTGCTCGAATCTTCGGACGGGTTGCGGAATGAATTGTTCTCATACCTGATCCAGATAATGCCGCGGTCGGTTTTCGAACTCGTTAGAAAAACCGTCGATGAGATCGTCGAAAACAGCACCGGAGGTAAAGCGACACTGGGTTTAGTTATTACACTATGGTCCGCGTCCGCTGGTGTTGATGCTCTACGCACGGCTCTAAACGCGATTTACACATTAAAAGAAACTCGCTCATGGCTGCGTACAAAAGCCCATTCCCTCGTCCTGACTTTAGTCGTTTCGGCTCTGACGACAGTTGTTTTGGCGATAGTTTTTTACGGCTGGCAGCTAGTTCAGTACGGTCTCGCCGGGATCGGACTAGAGGTGACGTCGCCGCTAATACTCGTCACCATCCAGTGGATATCAATACTTCTCGTGATGCTCTTTGCATGCGAGGTTATCTACAATCTACTTCCTGATTTTAAGAAAATGAAATGGATATGGGTCACGCCGGGGTCCATAGTGGCGATAATATTGTGGATAGTTCTGACAACTGGTTTTCGAACCTATCTGGGATACTTTAATTCATACAACAAGGCTTACGGATCGCTCGGCGCCGTAATGATTATGATGCTTTGGCT
>JBDSCV010000216.1:0-17528 GCA_039920905.1 Pyrinomonadaceae bacterium | reverse complement strand
CGATGCGTTGAAAGAACTTGGGGCGCCCACGCCGCGATTCATTTTCAATACGCATTGGCACGCCGATCATACCGAGAACAATCTGTTTTTTGGCAAGGAATCAATAATCATTGCTCAGACAAATGTGCGAAAACGGCTCTCGCAGATCAATACGATCTTTGGTCAGGCGGTGCAGCCGTACCCGTCATTTGCGTGGCCGATGGTCACGTATGACGAAAGTATTTCAATCCATTTTGATGGCGACGATATTCGCGCGGTTCATTACCCGAACGGACACACCGACGGCGACTCAGTTATTTTTTTCACAAAGGCTGATGTTGTCCATCTCGGTGATGATTTCTTTGCCGGACGGTTTCCGTTCGTCGATCTCGACAATGGCGGCAGCGTCCAGGGAATGATCAACAATGTGGCGGCTCTTCTGAAACAAATACAGGCCGACGCCAAGATAATTCCGGGCCACGGACCGCTTTCAACTATCGACGACCTGAGAACGTATCATCAGACAATATCTGAAACCGCAAAGATCGTTGAGGATGCGATGAAGAAAAAGAAAACGCTGGATGAGATAAAAAAGGCGGGATTACCCGATAAATACAAGGCGTTCGGTTCCGGCTTTATTAAAACGGATATGTGGATCGAGACGGTATATAAGAGCTATTCAAAGAAGTAAGAATAGTGGCCGAACAGATGCAGAAGCCCGCACGTTAGCAAGGGCGTAACATCCAACTTGAGTGTTACGCCCTTACTAACGCGCGAGGCTTCTGCATGATTACGCAACCGTGATCTCTTTCGACAGATACACATCCTGAATAGCGTTGAGCAATTCTATACCCTCGGCCATTGGTCTTTGGAAAGCCTTGCGACCAGAAATAAGACCTGTGCCGCCGCCGCGCTTATTGATGACAGCCGTGCGGACAGCGTCCGCAAGATCACTCGCACCTTTCGATTCACCGCCCGAATTTATCAAACCGCAGCGTCCCATGTAGCAATTCGCCACCTGGTAGCGAACCAGGTCGATCGGGCTGTCGGTGGTCAGGTCCGAATAGATCTTTGGGCTGGTTTTGCCGTAACTGCTCTCCAAATTGAGCGAGTTGTATCCGCCGTTCCGCTCGGGCAGTTTCTGCTTGATAATGTCAGCCTGAATCGTCACGCCAAGATGATTGGCCTGGCCCGTCAGGTCGGCTGCCGTATGCATGTCGCCCTCGGCGGTTTTGAATTTTGAGTTGCGCAGATAGCACCAGAGAACCGTCGTCATTCCCAGTTCATGAGCGTAGGCAAAAGCCTCGGCGACCTCAGTGATCTGCCTCGTCGATTGATCGGAACCAAAATAGATCGTCGCTCCGACTGCCACGGCGCCCATATTGCGAGCTTGCTCAATCGTGCCGAACATTACCTGATCGAATTGATTCGGATAGGTCAAAAGCTCGTTGTGATTGATCTTTACGATAAACGGGATCTTGTGGGCGTATTTGCGGGCGACCGAACCAAGAACGCCGAACGTCGATGCGACGGCATTACAGCCGCCCTCGATCGCGAGTTTCACGATGTTTGCCGGATCGAAATACATCGGATTTGGAGCGAAACTCGCTCCTGCCGAGTGCTCGATGCCCTGATCGACAGGTAAAATCGACAGATAACCTGTCCCGCGTAGGCGACCGTTGTCAGTAAGCGTCTGCAGACTTCGCAGCACATTCGGGTTGCGATCCGAATCGGCCCAGACGCGATCAACAAAATCACCGCCAGGAAGCTGAATATTTTCTTTTGGAATTGTTTTAGACACGTGATTCAGAAGCGCATCGGCATCCGCTCCTAACAGTTCTTGGATCTTATTGTGGTCAACGAACATTCATTCTCTCCAGTGGATTATTAAAAATATACAAAATCGCTCTGTTTACTTTATAATAATATACAGCGCATCTTCATACTTGTTAATCGAAGCTCTTTGTTTTAGCTTATTAAGTATCCGATTTGCCCATGCAAAGCCCAAAGTTTCCGGTCGCACAGCGATTTAGCCTAATTTATGAACTCCCGGCACGCCTTATTTGCAGCATATATTTCCAGATTTGAGGTAGATATGAAGTTTGTTTCTTTTCTAAAGATTCCTACGTTGATCTCTTTTGTTTTCGTTCTGTTTTTCTCATCAGTTGTTTCTGCCCAAACAAAGGGCTGGACGCCAGCCACCCGTGAAGAACTTCAAATGACGATTCCTAAGGTCGAGTCCGACGCGGATGCCGAGGCGCTGCTGTGGGACGTTTACGTGACGGATGAGGACGCGGGCGGCGATCTGCAAACTGTCTTGCACCACTATCTGCGAATCAAAATCTTTAATGAGCGCGGCCGTCAATCATTCAACAAAATAGATATTCAATTTGGCAAGGTTTCTGAAATCGGTTTCAACATAAAAATTAAGGATATCGCGGCCCGAACGACCAAGGCTGACGGTTCCGTCGTTGAGTTAAAGGATTCGGACATTTTTGAGAGAGATATTATTAAAGGCGATGGCATCAAACTAAAGGCAAAATCCTTTGCCGTGCCGGGAATCGAGCCGGGTGCGATAATCGAATACCGGTGGAAAGAAATTCGCGGTTCGGTCAGTTTTTATCAACGGCTGCAGTTTGCCCAAGAGATTCCCGTCGAACTCGTCCAGTATCACATCAAACCTTTACAGCACCCTGAATATGGTATGAAGGGCCAGCCGTTCAATACCACCAACACCCCTTTTGCCAAGGACGGGCGAGGCTTTTACATGACAACCGTCTCGAATGTTCCGGCATTTAAACAAGAACCCAGGATGCCGCCCGAATATGCGGTCCGCCCGTGGATGCTTCTCTATTACGCCAAGGACGATAAGATCGAACCTGAAAAATATTGGAAAGATTACAGCAAGGCTGAATACAACACGCACAAGGGTATGATCAAGATCTCGGACGAGATCAAACAGGCCGCGTCGGAGGCAACCGGGAGCGAAACCAACCCCGAAAAGAAAGTTCGTCTGATATTCGATTATGTCCGGGCAAAGATCGAAAACATTTTTGATGACAGGCTTAACCTTTCGGCTGACGATCTCAAAAAAATTAAAGAAAACAAGAATACATCCGATACGATAAAACAAAAGCGTGGTAACGGACACGATATAAATATGCTGTTTGCCGCCTTGGCCACGGCTGCCGGGATCGATGCCCGCGTCGTTAATCTTCCCCGCCGGTCCGACATATTTTTCCCCAAATGGTTTACCGATAAATATTTTATGCGGACGGAAAATATTGCGGTCAAGATAGGCGACACGTGGAACTTTTTCGACCCCGCGAGCCGTTATGCGTCGTATGGAATGCTCTCTTGGGAAGAGGAGGGCCAACCGGCATTGATCTCGGACTCGAAAGAACCATCATGGAACATGACCCCACTTTCGCCGCCGGGAAAGTCGCTTGAGAAACGGACAGGAAATTTCAAACTGCTCGAAAACGGCACACTCGAGGGCACCGTAAGAATGGAGTTTACGGGACATATCGGCGCTTTTCATAAAGAATATAATGACGATGACACACTTCAGCAGCGGGAAACGACGCTCAAGACTCTTGTCAGATCCAATATTTTGGGTTCGGCGGAATTGTCAGATGTAAGCATTGAAAATGTAAGCGATCCGGATAAGCCGTTTACGTATATTTTCAAAGTCAAGATCGTGGGATACGCAACGCGGACCGGCAAACGTATCTTTATACAGCCGAACGTGTTTGAGAGAAGTTCCAAACCTTTATTTGAGAGTTCCCAGCGCCGCTACGAAGTTTATTTTGAGTTTCCATACGCCGAGCAGGATAATCTGTCGATCGAATTGCCTGCCGGATATGAGCTCGAAAGCCCCGATGCTCCGTCTATCGTCAAAGATAATAATGGTATCGTGGTTAATGATATACACATATCCGTTTCGATTGACAATGATATTCGGACGATCAATTACAGGAGAGATTTTTCTTTTGGAAACGGCGGGATGCTTCGCTTTGAAAAAGAAATCTATCCGGCACTAAAAGGTATATTTGAGCGAATTTACCGTGCTAATACCCATTTGCTGACGTTGAAGCAGATTGCAAAGACTACACTAGTAAAACCGTAATCCCATGAGGTCTTTAATGAGATACAACAAACTTCTTTTCCTTAGCACATCGCTGGCTTTCGTTCTTTTTTTGAGCGGAAATCTGGCGGCAAATCCGGCGGGTGATGAAAGCGCTCCCGCATGGCTCCAGCAGGCCGCAAGAGTCGCGGTTCCTCAGTATCAAAAAGATGTTCCGGCTGTCGTCTTGCATAATGAACAGACCGTGAATGTGAACGCCGATGGTTTGATGACCATTACCACATTTTATGCGGTGCGGCTGCTTACCCGCGGCGGCAAGAATTGGGCCGATGCGGATGCGCTCTATCTAAAAAGTTCGAGTAAGGTCAACAGTTTGCGCGGATGGCTCTTTCGAGCGAATGGGACGACAAAGTATTACGGTAAGGACACCATTACTGATCGTATCAGCGACCCTGACGATATTTACGACGAATATCGTGTAAAGATAATTGACGCCTCTGATGATGCCGATCTGGGAATGGTTTTCGGATACGAATCCGTCGTCGAGGAGCGCCCGCTATTCACCCAGGATAGGTTTGCATTTCAGGGCCGGCTGCCGTCGCTCTTTTCAAAATACACGTTAAAGTTGCCCGCGGGCTGGCGTGCGAAAGGTATTGCCTTTAACCGGCCCGGACTCGAGCCGACGGTTAACGGGTCAAGCTATCCCTGGGAGCTTCGCGACATGGATGCGATCCCGCCGGAACCGGACAGCCTTTCCGTGTCTAATCTCGCCCCACGGCTGGCCGTAAATTATTCAGCGCCAAACTCAAACGAACGCGTCTATGATTCGTGGAAAGACGTTTCGACTTGGTATACCGATCTGAGCGCAGCGAGCCTGACGCTCGATGATACGGTTGCTGGAAAAGCCCGCGACCTGACGGTAAATGCCAAAACGGATCTCGAAAGGATAAAAGCGGTCGCCGCATTTGTGCAGGGGATCAGATATATTTCGCTCGACATCGGCATTGCACGCGGCGGGGGCCATCGTCCGAGACCGGCTAATCTCGTACTCGCACGCGGCTTTGGCGACTGCAAAGATAAGGCAAATCTGATGCGAACGATGTTAAAGGCCTTAAAGATCGAATCGTACCTCGTTTTGATCTATTCCGGTGATCCGACATATGTCAGGGCCGAATGGGCGTCGCCCGGGCAGTTTAACCATTGTATTATCGCGATCAAGGTTGGCTCTGACACGAATTCTCCTTCGGTTATTACAAACGAAAAACTAGGACGGCTCATGATCTTTGACGCCACCGACCCATATACGCAGGTCGGCGATCTGCCCGATCACGAACAGGGCAGTTTTGCCCTCGTCTCGGCCGGTCAGGATGGCGATCTCCTCAAAATGCCGATTCTGCCGCCCGACGCTAACAAGGTCGAACGTGAAGCCGAGGTCACGTTATCTGAAACCGGAGCCATCGACGGTAAAATTTATCAGAAATCATTCGGCCAGTCAGCCTCAACGGAAAGGGCGCGAATGCGAAACCTCACCGCTGCCGAGTACCGGATTGATATTGAAAAGTGGCTTTCAAATCGTGTCAAAGGCGGAAGCCTCACAAAGGCTTTGCCGACTGACCTCAAAGATGACAGCAGGTTCGATCTCCATCTCGAATTTGCGGCCCCGATGTATGCACAGATAATGCAGGGGCGGCTAATGATGTTCAAACCGGCGATGGTTGGGCGGCTTGATACTTTCTCTCCGGTTGAAGGAAAACGTTTGACCCCGATCCTGATCGAAGCGAGTTCGTACAGTGAGTCCATCAAAATCAAGCTGCCGGTCGGTTTTGTCATCGATGAAATACCTGAAGCGGACAAGATCGAAACGGCGTATGGGAAATACGCTTCGAAATATGAGGTTTCGGGCGGGTTTCTCTTATTCTCGCGGCGTTTGGTTTTGAATAGAACGGTCGTTCCGGCGTCGGGCTATGAGGACGTGAGAAACTTCTTCGGCGTGGTCCGTAATGCAGAGCAAGCCCCGGTCGTCCTCGTTCGTAAATGATCTGCGCTATAGATCAGTCAATAATTTTAGCAAGGCCATTTCCTCGGGCTCAGGTTCGATCTGGATCCGCTTGATCGTGCGCTTTTTTCGCGGAGCAAAATCTTCAATTGTCTTGCCGTTCTCATAGGCACTCAACACCGCCGGATGTATGTACGAACTCCGGCACACTGTCGGCGTATTTCCGAGTTGTTTCGCGACATTTTTGACCGCCCGGACAATGTTCTTTTTTAGTATCGACTCGTCTGCCGCCGTTCCGGCCTCAGCCAGTTGGATAGCGGCCAGCAGGGAGCCGCCCCAAGTGCGAAAGTCCTTTGCCGAATACTCGGGTGCCGTTGCCGCTTTTAGGTAATTGTTAAGATCGCCGGGCTTTACCTGTCGCGGCTTGCCATCCTCGTCGATATAATGAAAAAGTTGCCGGGCACCGCCAAGTTCCTTTATCTCTTTCATGATCGAGGCCAGTTCCTCATCGACTAAAATTTTGCGGTGATGAACATGGCTCTTTCCGACAAAGTCGAATATGAGTTCGCCATTTCGGCCGATCTGCAGATGTTTGTTTTTTAGGGTGGTAATCCCGTAAGTGCGATAGTGTTTGACACTCTTTTCGGTTCCGACGCGGAAGTAAAGCGAGTTGATGAGCCGGAGCATCACGGCCAGGATCTTTTCCCGCGGAAAACCGTCGAGCGTAATATGCTCGTTGGTCACTGTCCGAAGCTGCGGCAGAAATTTACCAAAGCTGGCGATCCTCGAAAATTTTTTGTCACGCTGCCGGGCAGAAAAACGCGGGTGATAGAGATATTGTATGCGGCCGGTCGTATCCATGCCGACAGCCTGTAACCGGCTGCCCGCTGCCGGTGAGATCCGCACATGTCTCCACGCCGGCGGTATCACCATAGCGCGGATCCTGTCGAGGTGTTCGTCGTTTGAGATCCTTTGGCCGTTCGCGTCAACAAAATAGAAACCCCTTGCCATTGAGCCTTTTCGACGCCACCATTTCGAACGCTCACCTTTTTCAATCGTCGCTTTAGCTTTTTCAATATCGAAAATTGGCTCTTTTTTTAGCATCAAATTCCCCTTGTTCGCTTGCTATATTAAAGCAGTTTAGCTGACTTTGTGACAACGATTGAGGATCTCAATATGCATAATGAAAAGGGCAAAAGCCCAAAAAGCTTCGCCCTTTTCTATCTTCCAGCGTTGAATATTTACTGGATGAGCACGTTACTCTATTTTTGCTCTTTATTATTTACGTTGATTAGCTCGTCTGGGTTTCAACCTTGGCGAGCGCGGCGATCTTTTCACGTTTTGAGACAACAACGCCGCCCGCTTTTTCGACCGTGACCGCAAACATTTCGGGTGCTTGCGCCTTGAGCTTCGGATTGATCGGGATAACGACCTCGCCGTCAGCCGACACGTCAAAGGTGCCGCCGTCGATCGGTGTCGCCTTGTCCTGAGTCTTGTCGAAAATCCAAAGCTGATATGTTTCTTTCTGGGCGTCATTTACTGGCAGCCCGCGAAAACGCATATAGCCGGCTTGTTTCTCATCGCTCCAAACGACATCGCCTGAGATCTGTTTTAATTCTTTGACGTTTCCGGGTGCCCAATTAGCCTTGATCATGTTTGAGGTCGAGCGGAGCATTTCCTCACGCATTTGCGCCATGGTCGCTATTGCTGGCGTCTGGACTGACGGAGCCTTTGTAACCTCGACAGCCGGTTGAAATCTTGTAAGCCCGATATTTACTGCCAGAGCGATAATTGCGGCAGCCGCGGCGGCCCAACCAAGCCAGCCAAACCACGAACTCGAAGGTTTGTCCGCAAAGATCTCGTCGCGCCCATAAACAGCGGCCGTTGTTGCGGCTGGCCACGCCGATTCGGCTTCGGACGTGCCGATAAATTGCGGCGCATTGGCGGCGATCTTTGAGAACAGGTGAGCGGGAAGCGGTTCTTCGACAGTGTACCCCACCATGCTGATCGCGGCGGCGGTGATCTCAAGCGAATGAAGTTCGGAATCGACCGTCCCCGAATCGAACAGATCGAGATCGCTCTGTTCGACTTCGTCGAGGCCGTAAACCGCCTTCTTTGTCAGGAGGTCAAAGAGTTGCTCTTTTTGTTCTTCGCTCATGCTCTTACCTCCTGTGACAGTCCATTTGTTTCTAAACCTAAACACTCTCGGACCTGTAAAATTCCGCGTCTTGCGTGTGTTTTGACGGTACCTAGGGGCATTCCCGTAGCGTCTGAGATCTCCTGATGCGACATTCCCTGAATGATCGAGAGCCGTAAAACCTGCTGCTGTTCGGGGCGGAGATTACGCATCGCCTCGGCGGCCTGTTCCGCCTCGATTCCGGTCTGGATGGCCTTATCCGCCCGCGTAAACGGTTCGAGCAAAACATCGTCCAGCGAATCGGCCGAGATACGCCGTGTCGAATATCTGATCTTATCTATGAGCCGCCGTCTCGCTATCATTGCTATAAATGTCGTCTCGGAGGATTTCGTTTCGTCAAAACGCCCGGCATTTTTCCAAACGTCAATGAAGATCTCCTGAACGGTATCCTCGGCCTCGTTCGAATTCCGAAGCATTTTACGGGCAATCGACCACACTAGGCCGCCGTATTTGGTCAGGCAATCCTGAACCGCGCTTCCGTCACCGTTTGCAATGCGTTGTAAGATGGCTTGTGTCACTAAAATAATTCTTAGACCGAAAAATTATTCTCTAAAGCTACCTTATTTCAACCGCAAATGCCAAATTGGTGACCATCCGGCACGAGTTAACCGCCACGATAGATTTCGCCGTTGTGGTTAGTTTGGATTCAAGCGGAGGTCGGAACCGTCCGGCGAGGCTTTAGAAAAATTGAAATAAGGTAAAGAGAGAACAATATTATTGTCGTCATCGCCGACAATAGGCAAAACTGACAAAACGCTCCGATCAGCGCGGCCTGAACATAGATCAGCCAGCCGGTAAAAGCCGCCATCAACGTCACCTGGACGCCAAACAATTTCCACATTCGCCGGTCGCCAAATGCGGCAAGAAGCGCAAGCGAGAACGCGATAAAATAAGCCACCGCACCGAATGCCGCAAGCGGAAAGCCGGCGACCTCGGCATACGAGCTGGTCAAAACCTGTTCGCAGCCCTCGATGATGCTGCACGGTACAGGCGTCGCCGTATAATGATGTACCGTCAAATAGATCGAGTCGGCAAGCCCCACCAAAGCAAGAAGCGCCGCTGCGATCGGCAGTTTGGCGATCGAGCCGTGAGAGGTTTGCGTTGAGCCGTCGGTGCTTGTCACTTGTTCGAGTTGGCCGTACTTGCGGTCGGAACATTTGCCGGTGGTTTTTGAGGTGCGGCATTTTGGATCTCAGCATCGATCAAGGTTTTTAATGACTGGAGATTCATGTCTTCAAACTGGATCGAGACGCCGTTGACATAAAGCGTCGGCGTCGAATTTACAGCCAGGGCCTTACCGCGGGCCATATCCGAATCGACACGCGATTTGGCGGCGATACCCGCCATGTCATTTTCCCATTGGGCAATGTCCAGGCCGATCTTCTCCGCATATCCTTTCCATATCTGTTTAAAGGCCGGGGCCGCCGTCCACGCCTTCTGATTAGAAAAGAGTAGATTTTGCATATCCAAAAATTTGCCCTGCATACCGGCGGCCTCGGCGGCGACGGCGGCGTCATACGATTTGTCGTGGGCCGGTATCGCGAGCGGGAAATTGCGGAAAATAAAATGTATCCGCGATCCATAGATCGATTTGATCTCGTTCATGATCGGATGAACGTTGCCGCATTGCGGACACTGAAAATCGGCAAATTCCTCAAGCGTGACCAACGCCGCCGGGGAACCTGCCTGATTCGGCGGCTGGGCGCCCTGCGGAGCATTTGCCGGGATCGTGTTAGCTTTTGCGGCGGTATTCGCTTTATTCGCCGCCGTGTTGGTATTCGCTGCCGGCGTCACTTTAGACGAATTATAAAACCACCATCCGCCCAGTGCCGCCAAAACCAGAACCCCGACTATGATAAGAACCGGAGTATTACTCTTTTTTTCAATTTGGTTATTCATTTTAATTAGTTATTTTGAACCAAGATATTCCCTGACGATCCAACCGTCACATTATCAACCTATTCTACCCGTAAAGCCATTTTCTTCAAGTGCCCCCAAAAAATTCGTAACCTTAGCCATTCGCCATAACATCCAATTTGATCAAAGAAATGACCTGCCAACCTTTTAGAAAGCGGTTGGCTCAATCCGACAAAAAGTTTGTTATTGTCGTCGATGTGTGCTAAAAAACACAGGCAGTAGATAGTTTCCGGTTCAAAGCAATTTGCTGTTATGCGGTCCAGTTTTCACAAACTGACTCTTTGGTTAGCGGCTTCGATTATCGTGGGATTGTCGTCTGCTGCTGCCCAATCATCAGGAGGAAAATTGACCGGTGAAGTCGTCAGAAGCGACGGTAAGCCCGCTGTCGGTGTCGTGGTCACAGCAACAAATCAAACCAGTTCGGAAACCGCATCTCAGCGGTCAAAACCCGACGGCAGTTTTTCGATCCGGCTGCGTGCGGGGGCATACCGCCTGAATGTTGGACCGCCTTTCGAGGCGCGATTTGACCGTGGAAAGACTGATGAATACGGCGTTTTTTCAAATGTCGTCTGCGATGAGACGCGAAAAAAATGTGCGACGCTTGAGAACGTAATAATCGACGGCGGCGAGCGAAAGATCAAAATTACGGTCGTCGAACCCGAAAAGGAAACGGATGCGGACAAGGGAAAACCGGCTAGAGACGGCGAAACCAGGCGCCGCGAGGCTCGCGACCGCTGGCGTTACGAGTTTCCTGAATATGACCGCTACGGCGACAAAGGCGCCCGCGGCCGCGATATACCGTTTAGGAGAAACCGCTGGTTCAACCCCTATGACAGCAACGTCTTAAAAGGCGACTTGCCAGTTTTTGGCAACGATTATTTTATGATCCTGTCCGGCGTCAGCACGACCGGCGTGGAGATCCGCCGGACGCCATCGGGTAATAATGTAAGTTCGGCAAACCCAAACAGCAACAACTTCTTTGGCCGGCCCGAAAGTTTCTCGTTCAGCGAAACGATCCAGGTTTCCTTTGAGTTTTTTAAAGGGCAAACGGTTTTCCGCCCGCGAAGCTGGGCGATAAAGATCTCGCCGACATTCAGCGTTCCGAATTATCTGAACGCCCGCGAAAATGGCGTTGTAAATATTGATGTGCGTCGCGGCACGAACCGCACCGATTACCATGTTGCGTTGGAGGAAGCGTTTGGCGAGATAAAACTATTTGACACGAACGATAATTTCGATGCAGTGTCTTTGCGGGCCGGTATTCAATCGTTCAATGCTGATTTTCGCGGATTTTTATACTCGGACAACAATCTCGGGGCGCGCCTTTTTGGTGCGTTTTCAAATAACAAAACGCAATTTAATCTGGCGTGGTTTCACCAGCTTGAAAAAGACACCAACAGCGGGCTTAACGCTTTCGCATTTCGCAGGCAAAACGTCTATATTGCCAATTTCTTTCGACAGGATTTTTTGACGAAGGGCTATACGTTTGAGGCGGTCGGAGCATACAACGACGACCGCGGCGATATTCATTACGACGAAAATGGCTTTCTGATTCGTCCTGCTCTTGTCGGCAGTGCCCGCCGGCATAATGTAAAGGCCGGATACATCGGTTTTAACGGCGACGGTCATATCGGCTGGCTGAATCTGACAAATTCGTATTACTTTGCATTTGGCAATGACAGCCTTAATCCAATAGCGGGACGCAAAACCAACATCAGGGCCCACATGGCCGCGGCCGAGGCGTCGGTTGACCGCAATTGGCTGCGGTTCCGCTCGTCATTTTTCTTTGCGTCAGGCGATAAAAATCCCACGGATAATAACGCGAATGGTTTTGACGCGATATTTGACGACCCGAATTTTGTCGGCGGTCAATTCTCATATTGGAACCGGCAAGGGATCAGACTGGTTTCGACGGAGGTCGGTCTGGTACAGGGAAACAGCCTTCTGCCGAGTCTGCGGTCGAGTAAAACAGAGGGTCAGGCAAATTTTGTAAACCCGGGCATTATGATTTTCAATGCCGGAGCCGACGCCGAACTGACCCAAACGGTCAAGGCGGTTTTCAACGCCAATTATCTCCGGTTTCACCATACCGAGCCGCTCGAATACGTTTTGTTTCAGCCCGGTGTGCGGCACGAGATCGGCTATGATCTGAGCCTCGGCGTTGTTTATCGCCCACTGCTTATAAATAATTTGACGTTTACGTTTGGCGGTAGTATTTTTTTGGCGGGGAAGGGATTTAAGGATGTTTATACCGATCGCGCACGAAATTGCCCGATACCAAATTTTTGCACGCCGGATATTCCAAACCCGACAAAGCCGCAGTATTCATTGTTTAGCCAGATGAAGCTTATTTTTTAGAACACGAACTAGCATGGCGACAAAATACAACATGGTTGTGCGTATCAAGTTGATCGTTTTGTTTGGATTTGTGTGCCTGCTCATCGCCGCGTTTTGGAAGGGCGAATTATTGACCGATAAGACAGTTAATGCGCAGGAAAAAGCGCGTGCATCTGATACCGTAACTCAATCTCAGGTAACTGCCCCGGCTGCGATTCAATCCGATGGCCCAAAACTCGAGGGCTGCGTTAAATGCCATAACAACATCGAACCGATGCACCGCTACAATGCAAAGGGCGACGTTCTCGATACGCTCGACGAAGGCAAAGACGCCCAAGGACTGACCTGCACGTCTTGTCATGGCGGAAATCCCGCCGCGGTTACCCAAAAAGACGCCCACGTTCAGCCAAAGTTTCCTAAAGAATGGGGCTGTAAGAACGGTGAATGTTCGAGCCGCAATCCGGAGCGCACAAATACGCTTATCGCCCGGGAAAGCCGCGAATTTGTGCGGTTTATTAACCCCGGCGATTTTCGCGTAGTCAGCCAGTCGTGCGGCGAATGTCATACCGATCAGAACAAAAAGGTCTCGCGGGGCATGATGGCCCACGGCGCGATGCTCTGGGGAGCGGCGCTTTATAATAATGGCGGCTTTCCGATCAAGGACGCACATTTTGGCGAAAGTTACAGCGAGGACGGCCAGCCGCGAGCTCTTTTTCAAAGCCCGGTGCCGACGCTCGAACAGCGGGCATTCAAAGGTTTTTTGTCATCTCTTTATCCGCTTCCGCGTTGGGAGGTCTCGCAACCGGGAAACATTCTCCGCGTTTTCGAACGCGGCGGAAAGCGGCGTCTCGAGGTTGGTAATCCCGATAAAGAGGAAGAAGGCGGCAAACCCGACAAAGGTCTCAGCCCGCGCGGCCTCGGCACAAATAACCGCACCGATCCGGTCTATTTAGGTTTGCAGAAAACGCGGCTGCTCGATCCGACACTAAATTTCCTCGGGACAAACGACCATGCTGGTGATTACCGCTCGGCAGGGTGTACGGCCTGTCATGTCATCTATGCAAACGACACGAGCCTCACCGCGGCCGGACATTATGCGGCAGCCGGCAATCAGGGATTTTCGCAGTCAGCGGATACTAAGATCCCAAAAAACGAGCCGGGCCATCCTATAAAACATCAGTTCACGTCGCAGATTCCAACTACGCAGTGCATGACCTGCCACATGCACCCCGGAACGAATATGGTTGCGACCTATTTGGGGCGGACATGGTGGGATAACGAGTCGGACGGCAAAGCGATGTACCCAGGCGACAAACAGATCAACCCAAGCCAATCGGAACAGGTTGAGAAACTTGACAAAAATCCTGAGGGGGCCTCGCTTCGCGGACTCTGGTCCGATTCGATCTTCTTGCAAAATACCGGGACGGCGGATTTTAACAGCAAGCTCAAAAATGTTCAGTTTGCCGATTCCCACGGACACGGTTGGGTTTATAAGAACGTTTATAAGAAGGATCGAAAGGGCAATCTGCTCGATGCCAATGACAAGATCGTTCCGTCCGATGACCCGGACAAGTTCAGAAAAGCGGTGCATTTGCAGGACATCCATCTCGAAAAAGGGATGCACTGCGCGGACTGCCATTTTCAACAGGACAGCCACGGAACGGGCATTCTTTATAATGAGCCGAGGGCCGCGGTTGAGGTTGGCTGCATTGACTGCCACGGCTCGATAAATGCAAAAGCGAATGGCATTACAAGCGGTGCAGCGGCAATGGCACCGGAAAACAAGAATGAGATCACCGCCCGCGAAAAGACAAATAAACCATTGATTGGCCGCGATCTGACGCGGCTGCGTTTTCGTTCATTTGACGGCAAGAGGCTGCCGATACTTGAGGTCATTGCCAGGGACATAAAGCGCAAAGATTCGAGCGGAAAAGAGATCGCGTTAAAAAAAGGTGACATAGTTCAAAACTCAATAGTCGAGCCAAACCTATGGTGGCGCGTAAAGCAGACGACCGATACCGTGACGCCAGGCAGTCCCGATTACAACGAAAAATCGGCGTATGCCAAGACGATGCAGAAAGATAACAAAACGTGGGGCAACGCGGGCGTCAATGACGAAATGCTCGCGCATCGCGAGAGCAGCATGACCTGTTATGCGTGTCATACGTCGTGGGTGACAAGCTGTTTTGGCTGTCATTTAAGTATGGAGGCGAATAGAAAGACGCCAAATCGCCATAACGAGGGCGGTGATTCGCGCAATTTTACGTCCTACAATTTTCAGGTTATTCGCGACGACATTTTTATGCTCGGCAAGGATGGCACGGTCACAGGACATAAGGTGGCTCCCGTTCGTTCGAGCTCGGCAGTGCTTGTCAGTTCAAGAAATCAGAACCGCGAATGGATCTATCATCAGCAGCAGACCGTCTCAGCCGAGGGCTTTTCGGGACAGGCGTTCAATACGCATGTGCCGCATACCGTTCGCGGCAAGGAAACACAGGGCTGCTCGGATTGCCACGTTTCAAAAGATAAGGACAACAACGCCTGGCTCGCACAGGTGATGCTGCAAGGCACAAATTTTGTCAATTTTATGGGCCGCTACATTTATGTCGCCGCGACCGACGCCCTAGAAGCCGTCGCCGTGACCGAGCACAACGAGCCGCAGGCGGTTTATGGCAGTAATCTGCATAAGCTCGCCTATAAAGACGATTTCGATACGTTTGTGAACGGCGGTCGAGAATTGATAGAGGTTTATGAAAATAAGGGCCGGCCGGAGGTTTTACAGGTACAGGTCCGGGGCGAGTACGCTTACGCCGCCGCCGGAAAGGGCGGTCTGCGAGTCTACGACGTTGCGCAGATCGATCATAAAGGTTTTTCCGAACGCATAACGGCGGCTCCCGTTTCGCCGCTCGGTCAGAAATTTTATGTTCCGACCAAATACGCCACGGCCGTCGCCGCGCCATCAACATTGGCGGTCGATCCGGCGCGTTGGCGGACGGTCCAGAACGGTGACGGCAGCTATAAACAAGTTCCGCCCGACGAGGCTTTGCATCTCAATGCCGAGGCCGCTAAATTAGGTCAACCGGCACCGGCGGTCAATGAGGAAGGGCCGATCCACCCCCTCTATGCGTATCTATATGTCGCCGACAAATTTGAGGGCCTGGTCCTTGTCAATGCGGCCACTGTGCTCGACGGCGATCCGCGAAATAACTTCCTGAGCCGT
The DNA here is from genome assembly GCA_039920905.1 of Pyrinomonadaceae bacterium. Classification (GTDB taxonomy): domain Bacteria; phylum Acidobacteriota; class Blastocatellia; order Pyrinomonadales; family Pyrinomonadaceae; genus OLB17. The sequence continues at coordinate 1,795 of JBDSCV010000216.1, read as the reverse complement.
GCGTTGACGTTCAATCCGAACGGCGTCTTAAATGGGGCAAATAGTATTACGATAGCGGGCAATTTCGCTTACATCACGACCGACCGCGATCTGGTTATTGTCGATCTCTCAACGCCGCTCCAGCCGAAGGTTGTGAAACAGATCGCGTTTGATGAGCCAAAAGCTGTAGCGGTTCAATTCCTGTACGCATTTGTCGTTGACGGGGTCGGAATGCACGTTCTGGATATAAAAGATCTCCAGAGCAAAGGCGGGGCCGTGCGGATCGAATCGGCGTCTGTACCGCTCAAACATGCCCGCGACATCTATGTCGCGCGAACATACGCCTACGTCGCTAACGGCGAAGAAGGCGTCGCTATAATTGACGTTGAAAAGCCGGAACAACCAAAACTCGACCAGACTTTTAACGCCGATGGCAGCATCAACAATGCCCACTCGGTAAAAGTCGCGATGACAAACGCCAGCCTTTACGCATACGTCGCCGACGGCAAAAACGGCTTGCGTGTATTGCGGCTCACCGACCCAGAGACGATGCCGAATTATGCCGGGTTCAGCCCGCGGCCGGAACCAAAACTCATCGCGACGTTCAAGACAAAGGGCGAAGCTGTCGGTATTTCCAAGGGCCTGGACCGCGACCGTGCCGCCGATGAGAGCGGCAATCAGATCGCGGTATTTGGCCGCCGCGGAGCCCGGCCGTTTGGTTTCGATGATGTAATGCGGCTGCTTAGGACAAATGACGGCGCGGGAGAGTTTTTCTCAGTCTCGGACGAGCCGACAAAATAGTATTAATCAAGCCCAGATCTTTCCCTTTATTTGCCGATCAGCCGGATGAGCATTTTTGATTCCTGCGCATCATTCGTCAGCGGTGCGAAATTGAAATTTTTATTCTCGCCATTCTTTAACTCTATCTTAAAAGCACCTGCTTTTGCGTTGAACATTGAGGTAAATTTATTGCCCATCTTTGCCGATTTGATATCGGCATCCGTCGTTTCGAAGGTGTGGTTATTATCATCCGACTCGAAGCGAACGGTATCCTTTGCAATAAACAGAGAACCTTGACAGGTTGAGGTCATAAGAGCTCCGTGGTCGTGAAAACCGCGGAAAACCGCACTCCCGCCACGCTCGATCGCAAGACGCATATACTTTTCTGCTTCAGAAAATTTTTTCTGCCCGTATAGATACATATAGCCCATCCGCTGATAGGCGCGTGCTTCCGCCGGGTTGGCGGTTACGGCCTGCTGAAGCGTGTTTATGGCTCCGGCGGTGTCTTTCGATGACACCGTTTGGCAGGCCGATAGTCGTGACCTAAACGCAAAAGGCCAAATATTGTTGTCGCAGCGGCATCTGGCGGACATAGTGCCCCGGACAATACTAATTGGCAAAGCTTTCTGGCGGTCTGTCCGCTAAAAACGGGTGAGAATCTCTTGAAGCAAAAAGACGCAATATTATCGCAACGGCATTTTCTGGCTGCGTCCGCTGTTTTTGAAAAACTCACCGCCGAATCCCCCGAAAATGCCCGCCTCCGACGCGACGCGGATCAAGTCAAAAGCTATCTTGTTAACCCAAGTTGAAAACTTTTGCCGCTCAGCGGAGAGAGACTGTGCACAAGGAAAGCTGTCCAAAAACTTAGTTTTCAGACAGCCTTTCTTTTTTCCCCTTGAGTTGACAGCATCTAGCTGACTTTAGGTTTTTCGGTGGTTGCCGCTGGCGGATTCGCCTTGCGCAGTTCACGCTGTTTGCGAAATTCTTCACGCTTTTGCTTCATTTCCTGCTTGCGTGTTTCGATCTGAGCTTTTTG
>JBDSCV010000215.1:0-3552 GCA_039920905.1 Pyrinomonadaceae bacterium | reverse complement strand
GTGGCAAACCGGACTGGAATCCTTTACCCAAAACGAGCGCGGCGTTACTGCAAACATTAAGGGGTCGAATGGCGAAACCGAAACCATCGAAGCTAGATATCTCATCGCCTGCGATGGTGCCAAAAGTTTGGTCCGTCACTCGCTCGGCCTCGAATTTTCGGGTAGCACATTTGAGCGGATGTTCTACGTTGCCGATGTCGAGATCGATTGGAAATATGGCACCGGAGGGCTGTTTGCGTTCCTGATGCGGGAAAACCTGCTCATCGTTTTTACGATGGACGACGACATACGTTACCGGATCGTCGGCACATTTCCAGAGGAATTTAGTAAGGATGAGGGCGACGTTCTATATGAGGAAATCGAGGCGCAGCTGAGAAAGGACGCCCAGATCGATTTTGATATTACAAAAGTTTATTGGTTTTCGACCTATAAGGTTCACACGCGGCATGTCGATAAATTCTCGGTCGGACGTGTGTTTCTCGCCGGTGATTCGGCCCACATCCACTCGCCCGCCGGAGCGCAGGGAATGAACACCGGCATCCAGGACGGGTACAATCTGGCGTGGAAACTGTCGTGTGTGCTGACAGAACGCGCGAGCGGTGAGCTGCTAGATACATACAACGAAGAGCGTTTGCCAAACGCCGTAACTCTCACGCAGACCACCGACCGCTTCTTTGGACTCATCGCCGATCCAAATGCGTTCATGGCATTCGTTCGGATGCAGATCTTTCCGTTGGCGGCAAAATTCGTGTCCGGGCTCGAGGCCGTTCGGCGTTTTGTCTTCCCCCGTATCGCACAGATCGCAATCAATTACCGGAACAGTTCGCTCAGCAAAAACAGCGGATCATTCAAGGTAAAAGCCGGTGACCGTATGCCGTATTTCCTCATCGACGGAAAGAGCATTTACGATCTTCTGCATGAGCCGCGGTTTCACCTGCTTGCGTTTGGTGGCAATGGTATTGAAAGCACTGACGATATATTCGTGATTCACAATTTGTCTTTCACTAATGATGTCTCAAAGCATTTCGGGACAGATGATCCCTTTCTTGTGCTGCTGAGGCCGGACAATTATATCGGCCTGATCTCGAATGACATCTCCACAACCGCAGTCCATACTTATCTGGATAAGGCCTTGGGAAAAGTTTCATCTTAAAATGGATATACGCACTGAGAACCCATTCTGGCTGATGAAGAATGGTTACCTCGAAACCTATTTCACTCTCACCGAGGATATCAAAACAGATTTTGTCATAATCGGCGGCGGCATTTCGGGTGCGTTGCTTGCCCGGAGTTTAATACTCAAGGGCTCGTCAGTCGTACTGGTTGACCGGCGGCATATTGCGATGGGCAGCACATCGGCGAGCACCGCATTGCTCCAATATGATATTGACCGCACACTTCACGAATTGATCGAACTTCTGGGAGAAAGGACCGCCGTTCGGGCATACGAATTGAGCCTAAAGGCCTTGCAGGATCTTGAAAGTGTCGCACCGAAACTAAAGATCGACAATGAATTTGTCCAGCGTCCGAGTATTCGGTTTGTCAAATATAAAAAGGATATTTCTTTTATCGAGAAAGAATTCGACGCTCGAAAGAAGCATGGGTTCGATGTGGAGCTTTGGGATGAGAAAACGTCGGCCAAGCATTTCCCATTTCCCGCACCTGCGGCCCTTTACACGCGACCGAGCGCGACCGCCGATCCATACCGTCTGACACACGGCTTGCTGCAGGATGCAGTCAAACGCGGTGCAAGGGTTTTTGATAAAACTAGTGTCAAAAATATCGAACGCCTCAGCAATAGCGTCATCGTTCACACCTCGCAGGGCCCAAAGATCAGAGCGAAAAAGGTAGTCATCGCCTGCGGCTACGAATCGGTAAATTATATTCCGATAAAACTTGCGACTCTCAGTTCAAGCTACGCCGTGGTCAGTGAACCGATGCCGACGAAAAATATCTGGCATGAAAACTGCACATTCTGGAACACTTCCGATCCGTACACCTACGGCCGGACGACCGCCGATAACCGCATCATCTTTGGCGGCGAAGACGAGCCGTTTTACGACCCGGCCCGCCGGGACAAATTATTGCCCGAGAAAACCGAAAAATTGCGAAAGCTGTTTGTAAAAATGTTTCCCGATCTGCCATTCAAGGTCGATTACAGTTGGGCCGGGACATTTATCGAGACCGGCGACGGACTGCCCTACATCGGCTCGATAAAGGAGTTGCCGCACACGTATTTCGCACTCGGATACGGCGGTAATGGCATCACGTTCAGCCAGCTCGCCGCCGATATCCTCACCGACCTTTTACTCGGAAAGACGAACAAAGACGCGGCCATATTCTCATTTGACCGCAAGACCGATTAGTCAATGCTTCTTTCGCGGCGTAACGAGTATAGCGTCGCTGACCTTTCGCTCGCCCTCTTTGTCGGACGGGTGATTGACGACCTTACCATCGACGAACATTGTGGTCGAGCCGCCGCCATCCAGATTCATCGCGTCCGTCGCTCCGAGGCTGAGCAGATATTCCGCCAGATCCTGCAAACCGATACCACCACTGGCCTCGCTCCGTCCATCGACCGTTATCATCAAAAACTTGCCGTCCTTGAGATTAGCGACCGCAGTACGCGGATGACGCGTTTCGACGAATGATTTCGAAGATTTTTCCTGCTCCCAGGTGATGTCTATTTTGCTGTTTTTGATGAGCTGGGGAACGCCATTCGTAATGTCTTCCGCGCCTGAAAACGCTGAGTCAGTTCTCATACTCTCAACATTTGGAAACGCCTTGCCCATCCGGTGTGCAACATATACGAACGAGTTAACCTTTGAGCCGATCTTCCCGAGCGCGCGCAATTCCTCTGCATACTTACCTGACGCTGAGATAACGTATCCTTTCGGAGGAATCTCAGTACTGCCTTGCCCGTCGTTGATCGTGATAATTTTTCCGTTGCTGACAACAAATTCCAATCCCTTGGCACCGGTTAACGTCGTTCTGCCAAATGCCGGCGTATATTCGATGACATCTTCATCACTTCGTTGCCGATTGACCCCGGTAAAGTGATAATCGTGTTTTCCCAACTGAAATGATGAGCCGATATCGATAGGAGCGAAACTGACTTCGGTATAGGAACCCCAATTTCTAACGAAAATGGCTGTCCGATTGTTTGAGCTCTCGCTGAGCAAGCGATGATCGATCTGCAGTACCCCGGCTGCATCACCTGCCCAAATACTCGTATCCAATCTAAAAAATCCCGCATTTATCGCCGCAAAAGCGCCGTGACGTGTGGCTATCGACGAAGTTTTCTCAGTCCCGATGGCGGCGTCCATCGCGTGGTGGACGTCGAGGCGGACCTTGGTGAGGTCGAGGCGAAGGAGATTCATATTGACATTGAGGCCGGCGATGTCGCGAGTGACCTCAGCGTATTCGATGCCGTCCCTTACGGTCTTGAATTCCTGGGCGGAGGAATTAATCACGGAGGCGCAGAGGACACAGAGGAGGGAAACTAAAAAGTTTATTTTAACGAATTGTTTGTTTAGATATGATTTCATATTT
>JBDSCV010000214.1:0-39523 GCA_039920905.1 Pyrinomonadaceae bacterium | reverse complement strand
ATCGGATTGGTTCCTTGTCCTGTTCGCTCATTCTGGTCGGCTCCTGTTCGGTTAATTGATATTTAAGAAATTTGAGTGAGTTTATCAGAAATGTCGTGTTTTTGTTAAATTTGCTACGATTGAATTCAAGCAAAATGTTCGAATCGATCCATTTCAATTCAAAAGGCAGGGCAACCACCAATGCGTCAAAGCCGGAGATCCTTGACGCATTGCGCCGAATTGTCGGTGACGAGAATGTGGTCATAGATCCGGTAAAGGTCGAGCCGTATGGTGCCGACGCCGTCAAGGAAAAATTCCCGCCCGAAGCCGTTGTCTTTCCCGAATCGACTGCTCAGATCGCCGCGATATTAAAACTCGCCAATGAATATTTGTTCCCCGTCACGGCTCGCGGTGGCGGCGTTGGTTATACGGGCGGGGCAGTTCCGGTGGACGGTGGGATCGTGATCGGGACTGACCGTATGAACAAGATCATCGAGATCAGCGTCGATGATCTGTACGCCATTTGCCAACCGGGAATCACGACGTTTGAATTACAACAAGCTGTCGAAAAGCATGGCCTGATGTTTGCTCCCGACCCGGCGAGCTATAAAGACTCGTTCATCGGCGGCAACATTGCAGAAAACGCGGGTGGTATGCGGACTCCAAAATATGGCGTGACCAAGCATCATGTTCTCGGTTTAGAGGTTGTGACCGCCACCGGCGAGGTCATTTGCACGGGCGGCAAGACGGTCAAAAACGTCGTCGGATTCGACCTCACGGGGCTGATGTGCGGCAGCGAGGGGATGCTCGGCATTATTACCGAGGCAACGCTTAAACTGCTCCCGATGCCCGAAGCGACCTCGACCGTGCGGGCGAATTTTCGCTCAATGGAGGCGGCGTGCAAGGTACTTACCAAATTCACGCCCGAGGGTTTGCTCCCGATGGCTATGGAGGTCATAGACAAATTTTGTGTCGCCGCCGTTGAAGAGAATTTTGCTTTCGGTTTGTCCAAAGATGCCGAGGCGATCTTGCTCGTTGCGGTCGATGGATCAAACGATGAGGTTGCCAAAAATGCCGAAACCATCGAACGCATCATTGGCGAGAACGGCGGTTTTGATATTCTTCGTGCCAAATCAAAAGAAGACGAAGACAAGCTCTGGGACGTCCGGCGTGCAATTTCGCCCAGCCTGATGAAATACGGAACACTCAAGATCAATGAAGACGTGGTCGTCCCTCGTTCCAAAGTACCGGAACTCGTCGCGAGGATCGAGCAGATCGGCAAAAAGCACAACACATTCGTCGCCAATTTCGGCCACGCCGGTGACGGCAATATCCACGTCAATTTCGTCATCGACCGCGACGATCCCGACGCCATCGCTCGTGCCCGCGAATGCGTCTCGGAGACATTTCAACTTTCCGTCGCCCTCGGCGGCACCATATCCGGCGAACACGGCATCGGCTACGTCAAGGCCCAATACCTCGACTACGCCATCGACAAACCTACGCTCGAAATAATGAAGGGAATAAAAAAAGTCTTCGACCCAAACGGCATTCTCAATCCGGGCAAGATGTTTGTTTGATATGATTGATAAATGACCTCAATTTAAAAAAGGAACCCTATGGACAAGCTGGAATTTATCGCTCGACAATTTGGAAAGGCCCAAAAGAAACGATACGAACATTATGCGTAACGAGGATTTGGCACCTTCTTCTAGATTCAAAAATCAAGTGTATTACTCAAGAGTATGTGGGCAGACCCGACGGCAGGCGAGCAATGACGGATTTGTATTTGCCGCAACTGGGCATTCAAATTGAAACTGACGAGGCTCATCACTTAGGTCAGGTCGAACTTGATCAGATTTGGGAAAAGGACATAATCAATGCGACTAAACATGTGTTCAAGCACGTGAAAGTGAACTGTGGAATCGACGAAGTAAATAGGCAAATTGATGAAATAGTTACTTTCATAAAGTTAAAAATAGCGGAAAAGAATGCGTCTGGGGATTTCAAATCTTGGGATTTGGAGGCCGAGCAAAATCCTGAGACGTACATCAAGAATGGTTACATAGATGCCTCAGAAGATGTAGCTTTCAGAACTATTTCGGGTGCTGCAAGTTGTTTTTGACGTAAATACTACGGTCTTCAAACAGCTTGGGTCGCACATCCCAGTGAAACAGGAAAACGTTTATGTTTTCCCAAGCTTTATCCCAACAAAGATTGGAAAAACAGCATATCACCCGATGATGAAACGATTACGGAGTTGTGCATCAAGCCCGACGAAGCTCGCAAACATTTTGATAATATGTTGAACGATGGCACAGTAAGTCGGCTCGTGTTTGCGCGTGTAAAGGGGCCGCTCGGGGATTTAATGTATAGATTTAAAGGAGAATACAAAACCGATAAAGAAGCTGCGAATTACGAAACTGGGGCGGTTCATAAGAGAATCGCGACAAGGGTGAAAACTTATCCCAGCTTTCTACAAGAAGTAATCATGTTTTTTGGAATAAGATTAGTGCTAAAATTTTCTCATGAATAACGCGATCAATGTAGACAAGGAAATAATGAGTGGAATCCCGGTGTTTCGTGGTACACGGGTTCCGGTTGCGATCTTGTTTGACTATCTTGAAGATGACAAACTGGATTCATTTCTCGAAAACTATCCTACGGTCACTAAAGAGCAGGTTGCTGATGTTATGAAAATGGCCTCGCAACTATTCAGCAACGGGCAGATCGTGAATGAAAATCTTAATTGACGAAAATCTGCCGCTCAAACAACAAGTTAGAAACACTCCAATTACTTGTCCCTGTTTTACTAAAAAAGATTGAAACCGATACGACGACTGGTGTCGTTCTCGTTGAGATCGGTTTCTAGTCCTCAGCAATGAATAAAATAAAGCGTGGTCTATCTTTGTTAGTGTCTGCTGTCCTTATGTTGTGCATAAGCGGCACGATTTTGGCACAGAACAAGACAATTGTCCTCCTCCGTCATGCTGAAAAGAGTACCGCTACCGATATGGATAAGGGCGATCCGGAATTGTCGGTTGAGGGTCGCGAGCGAGCTGTTCGGCTAATGAATGCGGTGAAAAAATACAAATCTCACGAGATATTTGCGACAGACTATAAGCGCACGCGACAAACTGCGGAACCGATAGCAGCCTACCGCAAAAAGGCGATCCAGATCTATGATGCTGCAAAGCCCGCCGAACTAATCGACAAGATAATGCTGAGCAGAACCGACCATTACCTCATCGTCGGCCACAGCAACACCATTCCGGCGCTTGCTAATTTACTCACAAAAAAAGAGATTTTCCGGCCGCTGCTTGAGGTGGAATTTGGTGTTATATGGGTAGTTCGGATAAAAAAGGGCGTTGTGACGAAGGTCGAAGTCTTTCCTTATTAGAGAGTAAAAAGATCATTTCACAAGAAATTTTGTAAAGTGCCGGTTTCCGGCAAACACATCAATCAAAAAATTATTTTGCCCGCCGCCGACTATCCAGGTTTCGATATTTTCGCGTTGGCAGAGCATAGCGGCTTCGAGTTTTGAGTTCATGCCGCCGGTGCCAAGATCGGAGTCGCGCTCCTCGATGAGGGTTTTGGCCTGGTCGATATTTTTGATTTCGAGGATTAGTTTCGCGTCCTTGTGTAGATGCGGGTTTTTGTCGAAGAGGCCGTCGATGTCGCTGGCCAGGACAAGCAGGTCAGCCGAGATCAACACGGCAACGAGGGCTGAGAGGTTGTCGTTATCGCCTAAAAGGATCTCCTCGACTGCCGTTGTGTCGTTTTCGTTGATGATCGGGACGTAGGAATATTTAATCAGCTCAGTGATAGTGTTGAGCGTGTTTTGGCGTGAAATTTCGTTTTCAAAATCGCGATAGGTCATCAGGCATTGAGCCGTTGGAATTCCAAAATCACTGAATATCTCGTTATAGGTCCGCATCAGCAGCGGCTGGCCGATGGCGGCCATAGCCTGTTTCGATTCGACCGGTTTTCCGGCGTCTTTGATGTTGATATGCTGCTTTGCGGCCGCGATGGCGCCGGACGAGACTAGGACGATGTCATATTCATCACGCAGCTCAAGTATCTGCCGTCCGATGTCCTCGATCTTTCCGCGCGAGATCAATTTCGTACCGTTCGTTAGCGTCGAGGTACCTATTTTAAGAACCAGTTTCTTCTTCATCAATTCACCTACACCGCTGAGAAGGATTTTTTGCCGCAGATAAACGCAGATTACGCAGATATAAGGAACAAAGAATTCATTCACTTCTTATCTGTGTCGTCCGCGTTCATCTGCGGCCAAAACTCTTCCTTGCTTCTCATCGTATTTAATTTCTTATCTGCCCGTCGCCGAAGACAAACCATTTATTCGTCAGCAGATGCTCTGCGCCGAGCGGCCCGCGGAAATGGAGTTTTTGGGTCGATATCGCGATCTCGGCCCCGAGGCCGAACTGGCCGCCGTCGGTGAATCTGACGGACGCGTTGTGATAGACTGCCGCGCAATCTACATCTTCCATAAACCGCCTGGCCGATTCCTTGTTTTCCGTCACGATTGCCGCCGAGTGTCCGCCGGAATATTTATTGATCTTTGCGATGGCCTCGTCTCGGCTTTCAACAATGCCGACGACTATTTTTGCCGCGAGAAACTCTTCGTACCAGACACTTTCATCCGCGATCGGCAAGACCGATCTGTCGATTGAGCAAACGTCGTCATCCCCAAAGACCTCAATATCTATTTCCTGCAAGGCAGCAATGAGCCGCGTGGTTTTAGCCGCCCGTTCAGGCAAACCCTTGTGGATCAATATCTTATCGAGAGCATTGCATACGCTCAAACGCTGCTTTCCATTGAGAGCTATCGCCAGGGCCACATCAAAATCGGCCTCGGTGTCGATGAATAAAAAATTGTTCCCGCGACCGCTCACCAAGACCGGAGCAGTCGAATTTTTCACTACAAAGTCGATCAGCGTCTCGCCGCCCCGCGGAATGACAAGGTCGAATTTTTCCGCTTTTCCGCAGATCAAGTCTTGAGTTTCCTCGCGTGAAATATCTAGATAGCGGACAAAATTCGTATCGGCACCGTTCTCTGCGAGAGCTTGCCGCCACAGATCGGCGAGCAAAAGATTTGTGTTTCGAGCCTCTTTCCCGCCCTTCAGCAAAATCCTGTTTCCGGCTTTGAGGGCGATGATCGCCGCCTCGATGGAAACGTCCGGCCTGGCCTCGTAAATAATCAGTATCGTGCCGAACGGAACCTGCCGGTTTTCGATCCTCAGGCCGTCCTCGCGTGTCTGCGACGAGATGACCTTTCCGGTCGGGTCGGGCACGGCGATGACGCTTTTCACCGACGCGATCATCGCATCGACCTTTGCGTCGCCCACCTTTAGACGATCGAGTCTGACAGCATCGTCAGGCGGACATGTACCGAAATCGACCCGGTTTGCCTTGACTATCTCGGCCCGGTTCTCGTCCAAAAGCCGGGCGAGACTCATTAAAATTTTGTTTCTTAAATTGCCGTTCATCCGAAATGGAGATTTTACTATATTGTTCCCGCACACTGCCTAACGTGGGCTATAATATTCGCAATGAAATAATACACCATTTACCCTTCGCCAAAACTCGCGCCGTCTGTGCGGTGTTTCTGGGTTTATGAGGGGCAGGCTTCCGAGGCAGAGCCGTACATTTATCGCGGCTATGCCGACGGCTGTGCGGAAGTCGTATTTCATCATCGCGGCGTTTACGATCTACTGGTCGGCAACGAGCGGGAAAAGACTTTTACGGCCGGCATTCACGCCCAGACGCGGACGTTTTCACGGTGCATTATCAACCAAAATTTCTGGCAGCGAGGGCCGCGAATTAGAGGAGCGATGCTCGCGACCTCCGACGCCATCGAACACGTCTCGATCCTTTCGGCATTTCTCGAAAAACGCCTCGATTTGAACCTTCGCGGATAGCAGCGTGTTTTCGCCTCTATCGCACATATCATCCAGACACGCGGCCTGACGAACGTGACCGAACTCTCAAACCGGTATTTCTTCTCTCACCGCCAATTCGAACGAAAATTCAAGGAATTTGCCGGTTTTTCGCCAAAGTTCTACGCGCGAATCATCCGCTTTCAGGCCGCGCTAAAGCAGTATGGATCAAACAAGTCGCTGACCGACGTTGACTACGATTGCGGCTATTACGACCAGTCGCATTTTATTCACGATTTTCGCGAATTTTCGGGCTATAACCCGAAAGTCTATTTTTCCGGCAGGGCCAAAGGCTCGGAATATCTTGAGGCTTGAACTTTGTCGTTTTTTTCCAATTTTTCATGGTCAGTATTCTCTAAATTTGTAAATGCAAGACAAATGCAAATACTTCTAACGAGGAGCGAATATGAATATTCCAGAAGGCCATAAGGCCGTAATGCCGTATCTGATGATCGAGGATGCGGCCGGGTTTATCGAGTTTATCAAGATGGTTTTCGAGGCCGAGATGACGCAATCAGGATACGCGCGGCGACCTTGTGGGCCACTGCGAGGCAAATATTAACGGCAGCACGATCATGTTCTCGCAGAGCCGTGACGAGTGGAAACCGGCAACGGCAAACATGTTCGTCTATGTCGATGACGCCGACGCAACCTACGCAAAGGCGGTCGAAAATGGCTCTGAAACCATCCTGCCGCCCGCCGATCAGGAATACGGCCGAGGCTGCGGCGTGACCGACCCGTTCGGCAATGTCTGGTGGATCACATCGGGCGCTGGCTAAGAGGAGAAACTATGAGCATACCCGACTACTATTTCCCAATAATGCCGTATCTGGTCGTAAAAAACGCGGAAGGATTTATCGAATTTATCAAAGCTGTCTTCGACGCCGAGGAAAAACTGCTCGTTCGCCACCCGGACGGAAAGCGGATGCACGCCGAATTTACATTAAATGGCGGCACGATACTCCTCGGACAGGCGAGCGATGCATGGCCGCCGTTCCCGGCTCCGATGTATTCGGTCACGGAGAATGTCGATGAGTTATACGCAAAAGGTGTCGCTGGCGGTGCAACCGGAAATCAGGAACCCGGCGAACACGGCTACGACCGCAGTGCCGAGTTTCTTGATAAGTGGGGAAATCAGTGGTGGCTGAACTGGCCGGAACACGGCTAGAACCATCTCATTTTCTTGGAGCGGTCTTGGCGAAGTATCCCTGTCGATGCGTAATCTTGACCTTATCTTTTTGAAGCTGCGAGTTTGTAAGCTGTATCTCGATCTTGCGGTACGAGCCGTCGCGGCTTTGATTCACAGGTTCGTAGGCGACCAGATACTGCGAACGCATTTCGTCCTGGATTTGCCGGAACGCCCCGCGAAGTTCGCCTTCGTCACGCGGGAAATACGCCCGTCCGCCGGTCCTGTCGGATATTTTATTCAGCGACCCTTTATCGACGCCATCGAGATAGTTATCGCCGATACCAATGGAATAAATGATGGCTTCTGACCGAAGCGCGGCCTGCACGGCTTCGTCAAGTTTCTTTTTGCCCGACGTGTTGATCCCGTCTGTGAGTAGAATGATCGCCCGCCGCGTTCGTTCGGGCGCAGGGCCGAGAATTTCGTCCGAAGTAACCCAGATCGAATCCCAGATCGCAGTCGAACCCTGGACACTGTCACCGGAGATCGGCGGCGTTCCGGTCGATACGCCTCCACCAATATAGCCAGCTGGCGGCACGATGCGTATGCGCTCGATCGCCCGCCGCAGCCGCATCAGGTTATTTGTCATACTCTGCTCGAGCGTCGATTCACCGGTAAACGAGACCACCGAAACTTCATCTTTTGCCGGTCTGATCACCGTTTCAAGGAACGATGTCGCGGCAGCCTTTTCCTCAGGCAATGTCCGCTGCTGTGATAAACTCACGTCGATCAAAATGGCAAGACTGAGCGGCAGATCGACCTGGCGGGAAAACGCCACAAGCTCCTGCGGCTGGCCATTTTCGAGAAGTTGAATATCGCCCTGTTTCAGGTCGGTCAAAAGACGGCGGTTGCGATCTTGCGCGGTGAAAAGCACATTGACAACGTCGGTATCGACCTTTATCACTTCGTCGTCCGGAGATGGTGTCGGAGTCGGAGTTGGCGACGAAGATTTTACGGCCGGATTAGGCGGCGTTTGCTGTGCGTCAGCCGCAGAAAAACCGATCAGCCAAACAAGCGAAAATGCCGCCGTCAGCAAAACTAAAAATCGATTTCTCGAAAACATTCTATAACTCCTATTTCAAACTGTCTTTGACCGCCCGGTAGCTCGATTTGGTGCGGATGTTAAACTTGTCGGTCTTTCCTTTGTCCGCAAATCTCACTTCGATCTTGCGGTTGCGGCCATCGTAAGTCTGGTCGGCCGGTTTATATGTGATCAGATATTGCGACCGCAATTCTTCTGAGATCTTCTTAAATGCCCGCTCAAGCGCGAGCATGTCGCCGGTGAAAAAAACCTCTCCGCCGGTATCTTCGCAAAGCTGCGTCAAAAGCTTATCGGCCTTGTCCTTGACCGTGCCCGCCTCGACGCCCGGGACCGTTCCGAGAAAACCGGCCTTTGTAGAGATGCCAAAAATGGTCGTCTCGGTTCGCTGGGCGATGTCGATGGCGTCATTTAGATCGGCCCGGCTAAAAGTGTCGTCGCCGTCGGTGATGATGACGATCACACGGCGGCCGGGTACGTTACGGAGCTTTTCATCGGAAAACTGCCAGACGGCATCGTAAAGTGCGGTCTGTGACCCGGTTTTACTCACCCTATCGACGGCTCGGTCAAGCAGATCGAGTTTGTCAGTAAAATCCTGACGCAAAGTTATCTCGTGGTCAAAGGTCATAAACGCGGCCTTATCTTTGCGAAGCCGCGTGACGGTAAAGATAAAATTCTTTGCAGCCTCTTTTGAAAACGTGATCTTGCCCGCCGTCGAGGGCGACGTATCCATCAGGACACCGACATAGATTGGCGGATTGGTTTTTTCGTCGGAAAAGAATGTAACTTCCTGTTGAACGCCATCCTCAAACACCAAAAAATCGCCGCGCGACAGGCCGGTGATAAGATTTTTCTTCTGCGTGACCGTCACCGGCAGCCGAACCTCAAAAACTTTGGTCGTACCGGTATCTTCCGGTGTCGGCGTTGGCGTTGGTTTTTGGGCTGAGGTGCTGGCCGCAAGGACGAGCGATAAAAATAATAGCCAAAGCGATGTAGACCTGGAGGATTTTTTCATAAGCGACGATAATAGTCTGCTAAAGAGACGCATGTTTTCGATGCCGGACGGATTCCGACTGTTGCCCTGATTCAAGGCGTGAGTATAACAAAAATGGACGTTTATTACATAGTGACGGCCTGTGCGTTGCGTCTTTAGCGGCTTTGCGGGAAAATCATCTTAGTTAATTTCTATGAACCCAAACATTTTCAGGGAATACGACATCCGTGGCATCGTCGGCCAGCATTTGACCGACGAAACTGTCGCCAAGCTCGGTCTGGCGATCGGCCCATTTTTTCGTCAAAATAGCGCTCAGCGCATTGCGATCGGTTTTGACGCCCGCGCAAGTTCGCCGCGATTTTGTGATTTACTGACGCGCGGATTCAACGAAACAGGATGTGATGTTGTGTTGATCGGAATGGTGCCGACGCCGGTTTTGTATCACACGGTTTTTACAAAAGATGTTGACGGAGGCGTGATGATCACCGGTTCGCACAATCCGCCGGATCATAACGGATTTAAGATATGTCTCGGTAAAGATACGCTCTTCGGCTCGCAAATACAGGAAATAAAAGAGATAGCACTGAAGGCGGAAACACGAGCGGTAGCGAGTGTGCGCAACGAAGAACTCGGTGTGGTCGAATCAATCGAAGTTCTTGACACCTATAACACCGACATTGTCTCGCGTATTTCAATGGGCCCGCGAAAACTCAAAGCCGTAATTGACGCCGGGAACGGTATGGGCGGCGTGACGGCGGTGCCGGTCTATCGTGCACTCGGCATCGAAATGATCGAGCTTTTCATCGAGCCGGATTCCACTTTCCCTAATCATCACGCCGATCCGACCGTCGAGGAAAATCTACGGGACATCATCGCCGCCGTGCGGGAAAATCAGGCCGACATCGGCATTGCCTTTGACGGTGATGGCGACCGCATCGGCATCGTTGACGAAACTGGGCGAATAATCTGGGGCGACGAAGTGATGGTCCTGTTCTCGCGTGCAGTTCTGGCGAAAGATCCGGGTGCGACCATTATCGCTGAGGTAAAATGCTCGCAAACGCTCTTTGACGACATCGGAAAACACGGCGGAGTGCCGCTTATGTGGAAAGCCGGTCACTCAATCATCAAAGCTAAGATGAAAGAAACGGGCGCCGCTCTCGCCGGTGAAATGAGCGGCCATTTCTTTTTTGCCGACCGATTTTACGGATTTGACGACGCGACCTATGCCGGAGCGCGCATCCTCGAAATTCTTTCCAAAACGGACAAACCGCTGTCAGCCTTATTCGCCGGTCTGCCAAAGACCTATTCGACGCCCGAACTTCGCGTCGATTGCCCCGATGAAACAAAATTCGCCGTCGTCGCAAAGATCGCCGAATATTTTGCCCGCGATCACGAAGTCATAACCATTGACGGCGCGCGCATTATCTTCCAACACGGCTGGGGACTGGTTCGAGCGTCGAATACACAGGCGATATTAGTCCTGCGGTTTGAGGCCGATACAGAAGAGTGTCTAGGAGAGATTCGAGCGATCGTTGAGGGTAAAATAGCCGAGTATCTTTAAGCTCTTAGACGTCACGCGAGGTTGTATTTAGCTGCATTCGATAATGCAACTTAAGGAATGTTGCTCCCCACAGTTTTAAAATATGATCGGCCCGTAACTCTTTCGATTCGTCTACATAAACGTGAATACTTTCTTTCATCACCGTAAGATATTTCACCCAAGCCTGATCCTCATTTTTTTGGACTACAAAGTAGAAACCGGGTTCTCCAAACTCGTTTCCTGACGAAATCAATGTGATAGAACCATCAGAATGAACCTCCGGCTTCATTACCACCGTAGCATTTCCATTTGGAAGAGGAAAAACAACTTTCATGCACCGTCCCGGAAATTTCGATGGCTTACACGTCGAATAAATCCCGGCATAAATCACTGAGTTAGTGGCGATAAGTTTTCTCAACCAGCCGGTCCAAACCGTCGAGCCTGTCTCATCCGTCAACTGGATAATATCGCTCGTAATCCCCCGGCTTGTATCAAGCGAAGATATGGGCATATTGAGTTGCTGCAATCTTCGGCTAAAAATAAATGCTAATAGCCAGCCAAATGGCTTGAAAGGCCCGCTCCATTGCGACCAGACATCTAAATTGTATTTCGTCGTGTGTTCGTAGAAATCTACGATCTTAGGATGAAGCTCTTCAGGTGAGAATGTGCTACTCCTAAGAAGCGCAAATTCTTCAATGAGTCCGGCATCAACCGGATTAAGATTTAGGCTAAAATCCTGGAATTGAGCCAGTCGTTCAAAGTAAGTCTCCCCAATTTCTCGGGTATCGCCAATCGGACCTTGGATCCAACTTTCACTCTTGAGATCGATAATTCGTCCGGTTAGACGCACCCATTTTTGCGTGACCCAGTCGAATAGATATCCGCGTTTGCGGCCAGTCCAAATTGCGGGAAGGTTTATACTCATTTCACTAATGATCGATCAATTGTTTTGCGTGAAATAAAAACGTCGTCTAGCTCTCGTTGACCTTCAAAACCGCCAAAAATGCTTCCTGCGGTATCTCGACGCGGCCTACTTTTTTCATGCGCTTTTTGCCTTCTTTTTGTTTTTCGAGCAGTTTGCGTTTGCGGCTGATGTCGCCGCCGTAGCATTTAGCGATGACGTTTTTGCCCATGGCTTTGACGGTTTCTCGGGCGATGACCTTGCTGCCGATGGCGGCCTGGATGGCGACCTCGAACATCTGGCGCGGGATGAGTTCCTTCATTTTCGCGACAAGAAGACGGCCTTTTGCGGTGGCGGTGTCGGTGTGCATTATGAGTGACAGAGCATCGACCGGTTCGCCTGAGACCAGGACATCGAGCTTAACCAGCTTGCTTACCTGATAGCCCGACAAATGATAATCGAGCGATGCGTAGCCCTTTGAAACCGATTTGAGGCGGTCATAAAAATCGAGCACGATCTCATTTAGCGGCAATTCGTAAACGAGCATTACGCGGTCGGTTGTGACGTATTCAAACTTTTTCTGAATGCCGCGTTTTTCGTCGAGAAGCGGTAGAATGCCGCCGAGGAAAGCGTCATTTGTTAGTATCGTTGCGACAATAAACGGCTCTTCGATCTTTGTGATGCGGCCCGTATCGGGCATTTTTGAAGGGCTGTCGATCTCGGCGACAACGCCATCGGTCGTCGTCACGCGGTAACGCACGCCGGGTGCGGTGGTGATGAGCTCCAGATTGAATTCACGTTCCAAACGCTCCTGAACGATCTCCATGTGGAGCAGGCCGAGAAAGCCGCAGCGGAATCCAAATCCGAGTGCCGTCGAGCTTTCGGGTTCGAAGAAAAACGAAGCATCGTTGAGCCGCAGCTTTTCCATCGCATCGCGAAGGTCCTCGTATTGTGCCGAATCTATTGGATATAGACCCGCAAAAACCATCGGTTTCACTTCCTGAAAACCCGGCAGCGGCTCAGTAACGGGCCGGGCCGCATCGGTGATCGTATCACCGATCTCAACGTCGGCGACGGTCTTTATCGAGGCGGTCAAAAATCCGACCTCGCCGGGGCCGAGTACATCAATAGGGGTTGGGCGCGGGCGGTTGACGCCTATCGTTTCGGTCAGATATTCGCGACCGGTATTGAAGAATTTGATCTTCGTACCCTTCTTAAGTGTGCCGTCGATAACTCGAAACAGCACGATCACGCCGCGATAGCTGTCATACCAACTGTCGAATATCAGCGCTTTTAACGGAGCATTGCGGTCACCTTTCGGCGGCGGCACCTTGGCGACAATTGCTTCTAATACTTCTTCAATACCGATGCCGGTTTTGGCCGAGGTCAAGACGGCTTCGCTGGCATCAAGGCCAATAATATTCTCGATCTGTTCCTTTATGCGGTCAGATTCGGCCGACGGCAGGTCGATCTTATTAAGAACGGGAATAAGTTCGAGGTCATTCTCAATGGCAAGATATGTGTTTGCAAGCGTTTGCGCCTCGACGCCCTGCGAAGCATCAACGACCAGCAACGCCCCTTCGCACGCCGATAGCGAACGCGAAACTTCGTAAGAAAAATCAACGTGACCCGGTGTGTCGATGAGATTTAGAACGTACTGCTTGCCATCCTTAGCTTTGTAATCTAACCGGACGGCGTGGGCCTTGATGGTGATGCCGCGTTCGCGCTCGAGATCCATATCGTCAAGCATTTGGGCCTCGATATCGCGCTCGGCAACCGCACCGGTGATCTGTAAAAGCCGGTCGGCAAGTGTCGATTTGCCATGATCGATGTGGGCAATAATTGAGAAATTTCTTATCTGATCGGAATTCATACTTAACAGGGCCAAACTAATAAGATTAGCAAACCCCCAGTGGAACTGCACCTTGCTATTAAAATAACGTTATGTGCGAAACCATACATACAGGCAAAAGGTTTTTAATCTACAATTCAACTATATCGACGAAAAAATCGCCCGATGGTGCTCTGAATCCGAATTTCCGAACCCGGCGAATAAGGTTTTCATAAGAGCAATTGCAGTTGCTGAGACGGCCTTTGAATAATCTGGAGCATAGCGAACGAACGCGATAATAAAGGTTTCTCGCATCAGCCGTTAACCAAACAAGGGGGAGTAATTGATGGACGTGATGATTTTTTAGATATAGCTGTTGGGCGGCTAGGTCTTTTTTAGTTGCTGTGGTTTCTGCCGCAAAATGCGGTCACAGGAACATTATCATTTACCGTTCGAGCGTGATACCTCGATACGGCTTAAGGAAAGAGTACGAGGAGGAAAATGAATTACAATTTTACAAAACAAATTGCAAAAGGCCTCGCCGTAACGGCGTGGATCGTTTCAATGTCTGTGTTTCCTGCATTGGCTTCGAGCCATGCTGAGGCACCGCTTATCAGTATGGACAGATATGCCGATAATACCGACGTCTATGCTTTTCGCAGCATCGCTTCGGGTCGCACTGGGTTTGTGACCCTGCTCGCTAATTTTATTCCGTTTCAGGATCCGTCGGGCGGACCGCAGTTCTATCGGTTTGACGATACGGTTTTGTATGAAATACATATTGATAATACCGGCGACGGTCTCCCGGATATTAGTTATCAATTCCGCTTTACTACCAGCACGGTCAACAGCAACACTATTTTGGGACATACCGCCATCACTCTTGGAAATCCTATGAGCGATGGTGTTGTCAGTACAACCAGAGACATTGACTACAATATGCCGCAGACCTACAGCATAACTCGGGTGAACAGCACAAACGGCAACCCCGTCAGCAGCACCGTTATGTTGCCGAGTGGTTCTATTAGAACCCCGCCGAGCAATGTTGGGCCGAGAGTTACACCAAATTATCCTGCTTTGGCGGATCAGGAAACTCACACGATAACCCCAAGTGGCTTTAGAACCTTTGCGGGACAGCGCGACGAAGGCTTTTTAGTTGATGTCGGCGCGGCGTTTGACTTATTAAACTTCCGTTCGCTCAACAGCACGTGCGGCGGCGTCAGCACAACTGACGGCTTTAACGTCAACTCTATCGCAATCGAAGTTCCGATTCAGGAATTAACCAGAGACGGACAACCGGTTGCTAACTCACTGGCCGCTAATGCCGTCATTGGTGTCTATTCGACTGCCAGCCGTCAATCAACGCAAGTCATTGCCGCTGACGGATCACGCTCGAACAGCGGGCCTTTTATTCAAGTTTCACGTCTTGGCAATCCGCTAATCAACGAAGTAATCATCCCGCTTGGACTGAAGGATGCTTTTAACAGTATTCGTCCAAGTGTAGACGGAACAATTCCTGCGGTGGTCAATGCCGTACTTGATCCAGAACTGGCGAAATTGTTAGTCGCTGTCGGAGCTGTGCCAAGCACCCCCCCGCCACCGCGTAATGATATTGCCCAGATCACAGTTCTCGGAATACCCGTTAATGGCGTTACGGGCCCGAATTATACGACTGTTATTCAGGGTAACGATGGTGTTCCCCACGAGGAGATTCGTCTAAATATGGGCATCACGCCGACACCTTATGGTAGCGCGTCATTTAGCCGTTTGGGTCTTTTGGGCGGAGACGTCGCTGGTTATCCCAATGGCCGTCGTGTGGAAGATGACGTGACGGATATTTCTCTGCGGGTCGTCGCGGGCGGAACACCGTTCACACCGAGTTATAATGTCGCGCCAAACAATACGTTGGGCGACGGCGTGAGCGGAAACGATGTGAGCATAGATCCTATCACCGGCGTTCCTATGGCTGGCGGTACGGACTACTTGCAACGCTTTCCTTATTTGGCACCAGCCCAACAGGGCAATCAGCCAAGAAGGAGTAACTTGAGACCTTGTTCAGTGGGCCCGGCTAAGAAATAATTCTCATTTCAACCAGTCGAATTTTGACTGAAACCTAGACAACTACGAATCGCGTCCGATGAGGGCGCGGTTCGTAGTTGAACCTATAAACGATTTAAGACGAAAACCTTTTTAGAATGTCGAATTTTTCAACTAAGCAAAGGTATCCAGCAATGATAGTGAATAAAGATCTAAATTTCTTTATTGGTGGAGCGTTTTTATTATCGGCACTTATTCTAACTGTTTCCTGTTCAAAGCAAAGTGCCGCTTCAACCTACCAATCGTCAAACCCGGAAACTGGGTTCTCGGATAATGTGCAAGTTAAAGCCGCGCAAGAAATGATCAGCAAATCGCCGGGCGCACCGCTAGGGTATACCATGCTTGCTCTTTCATATATCAAGTTGGCGCGCGAAAGCGGTGATTTCAGTTTGAATTCAAAAGCTGAAGCTGCCGTAAACCAGGCACTCGAACTTGAACCGGAAAACGCAATTGCAAAAAAATTACAGGCCTCTTTATTTCTGACGTTTCACCGTTTTCCCGAAGCTCTCGCGGCCGCCACCGGGTTGCACCAGCAATATCCTCAGGATTCGTTCATCTACGGTGCCTTGGCTGACGCGAATGTCGAACTTGGCAACTACGAGGAAGCTGTAAAAAACGTTCAGCAGATGGTTGATTCGAAACCGAATATGGAATCTTATGCCCGTGTTTCGCATGTCCGGTCTTTGTATGGCGATACCGACGGCGCGATCGAAGCGATGGGGACCGCGGCAAAAACTGCCGACCCAGCGGACAAAGAAGCGCGGGCCTGGTGTCGGGTTTTTTTGGGTAACGAATATTTCAAGGCCGGAAAATATGCCGACGCCGAACTTGCTTACGATTTGGCGTTGAAGATTTTCCCCGAATATCATTTTGCTCTGGCTGGCAAGGGCCAGGCGCGAATGGCGTCTGGTGATTATGAAAATGCCATCCAGTTTTTAACGCAATCACAAAACCGTGTGCCGCTGACCGAAACGGTTATTCAGCTTGGCGATCTATATAAAAAAACGGGAAACGTGGACAAGGCACAGCAACAATACCAATTGGCAGAGTTTATCGAACAAAAACTAGGCAATATAGATATGCGGCGGCTGGCACTTTTGTGGGCCGATCAGGACATAAAACTTGACGAGGCTTTGGCGATCGCCGAAAAAGAACACACGACGCGTAAAGATATTTTCACGGCGGATATTTACGCCTGGTGTTTGTACAAAAAAGGAAATTTTCAAGAGGCGAAAAATATTATCAACGAAGCGTTGCGCTTGAAAACAAAAGACGCGCGAATCTTTTACCATGCAGGAATGATCGAAAAAGAGCTCGGAAACCGAAGCGAAGCGATCAGGTTGCTCGAGGCGGCGCTAAAACTCAATGCGGCATTTGATCTGATACAAAGTGAAAATGCTAAGCAGGCCCTTAAATCGCTCGAACACAAAAGCTGAACGATAATGATGAAAACTGGTATTCAAATTTTAATCATTTTTTTGCTGTTCGCGACGGCAATCTCGGTCTCGGCGCATCCGCTCGGCAATTTTAGTGTCAATCAGTTTTCGCGTATTGATGTTGAGCGATCGGAGATTAAGATCCATCAGGTATTAGATTTTGCCGAAATACCAACTTTTCAGGCCTTTGGCTCGATTGACGCCGATAAAGATGGAAATTTGTCCGCGAGCGAATTAGAAACATATCAAACAGGCATAACGTCAGACTATTTATCAAAACTATTGTTAACGATCAACAACGACCAGTTACAAATAGATATTCTCGACAAAAAGATCAGCATTGTAGCCGGAGAGGGTAATCTGCCCACGCTGAGGCTCGAATGGAATTTACAATCAAAATCCTCCGAAACACAATCATCCGGCAAAGTCTTATTTCAAAATAATGCTTATCCGGAACGGATCGGATGGCGGGAAATCATTGTAAACAATACGGCTGGCACTCAGGTATATGACAGTT
Source organism: Pyrinomonadaceae bacterium (assembly GCA_039920905.1). GTDB lineage: Bacteria > Acidobacteriota > Blastocatellia > Pyrinomonadales > Pyrinomonadaceae > OLB17. The sequence continues at coordinate 22,043 of JBDSCV010000214.1, read as the reverse complement.
CGGTTTACTCGAGCGCTCTATCGGAAGAACTGAAATCCTATCCCAAAGATCTGCTGTCGTCACCGTTATCCGAACGAGCCGCAGAATTTTCGTTTACGACAGGTACGATCCCGGAAAATGCTAAGCCATTGATCGGCCGCGATGGCCGGACCGCGAGTGCCATACAGCCGGATCGACTTGCCGAGCTGATTGCCGTGCGAGAGATCACGCCGGCGATCGCTCTGTTTGGTCTTTTGGTGGCGTTTGGGCTGGGAGCGATGCACGCCATGTCGCCGGGGCATGGCAAAACGGTGGTCGGGGCCTATCTGGTCGGCTCAAAAGGAACGGTAAAACACGCAGCATTTCTCGGTTTGATCGTTACAGTTACCCACACGCTCGGCGTTTTCGCACTGGGCCTCATTACGCTTTTTGCATCTAATTACATACTGCCGGAACGCTTAATGCCCTTTCTGGCTTTTGTTTCGGGCTTGCTCGTCTTTTTTATCGGTATTTCTCTATTTAAGGACAGATTGTTTTCGTTGCTTGGTTGGAAAAGAACGGCCCCCGAGCATCATCACCACGATCTTGACGGACACGACGAAGAATCGATCCATTCGCATGACGGCCATACGCACACCCATGGCGGTTCGACTCACAGTCACGCTTTGCCGGACGAGATAACATGGCGCAATCTGCTCGCTCTCGGTATTTCGGGCGGATTATTGCCCTGTCCGTCGGCGCTGGTTTTGATGCTGTCGGCGATAACGCTTGGGCGTGTCGGATACGGCCTTGTATTGACCGTGGCGTTTAGTTTTGGACTGGCCGCGACGCTTACCTTAGTGGGGGTGATCTTTCTAAAAATTAGAAATATTTTTGGCAAAACCTCTTTCTCAGACAGCTTTGTATTTAAACTTCTTCCGGTGTTTAGCTCTTTTGTTATAGCGACTGTTGGAGCCGTGTTATGTTATAACTCACTTGTATAGATTATGAGAGAACTGTTGCTACAAATTACTGCAACTTCGACATTTGCACTATTGGGTTACGGTTTCTTGCTCGGACTCAAACACGCGACAGAAGCTGATCATCTGGTGGCGGTTTCGACAATCGTTTCCGGTCGGCGGAGTATTTGGAGTTCTGCTGTTGTCGGCGGCTTGTGGGGCCTGGGCCACACGATCTCACTTATCATTGCGGGTGTCTTTGTTTTACTTTTGGATTTTGAGATAAGTGAAAATACCGAGCGCTGGCTTGAATTCTGTGTGGGAATCATGCTTACGCTATTAGGTTTGAATGTTCTCCGGAAATTGGTGAGCGGCGGACAAATACATTTTCATACGCATGAGCACGGCGAACATTTACACGCCCATCCGCACGTTCACGATCATTCAGAGGTGAAGAACCCGGAAATTGCTCATAAAAAGGGTCACAGCCCGCGCGCCCTGTTTATAGGTTTGGTCCACGGCCTCGCCGGCAGCGCGGCGCTCATGCTCCTTGTAATTAAGACCATACCATCCAAAAATGTCGGTTTCCTTTACATTATAGTTTTTGGCGTCGGCTCGATAGGCGGGATGATGCTGATGAGCTTTTTTGTGGGGCTTCCGTTCCTTTTCAAAGCTTCGCGATTCAACCGTTTTAATCAGGTGCTGCAGACAGTTGCGGGTTGTATCAGCGTCGCGCTTGGCCTTTGGATAATGTACGAAAAGGGCTTCAAGGCCGGACTGTCCGCATAGTTTTCGCACATTCTAAAATACCGCCTTTACCCAACCCGACACCTTTGATATAGTATAGACAATCGCAGATTATTATCATTTTTACGTAATTATCTTGCGTGGAGGCTTATATGAGAAATGAATATGAAAGAGACGAAACGAGCGCGGCCACAAAGTTGACCTATTTGCTCGTCGGCGGCGGGATCGGGGCGATTCTTGCGTTGCTTTTTGCTCCGAAATCGGGTGAGGAACTTCGGACCGATATTGCCGATGCTACACGCAAGGGCATTGAAAAAAGCAAGGAAACAGCCGCGCAGCTTCAAGAAAAAGCGGGTGACTATTACGAGGTTTCGCGCGAAAAAGCGAGTGAACTTTATCAAACCGCTTCAGACAAAGCGACTGAATTGAGCGAAAAGGCAAAGTCAGTCGCCGCCAGCACCGCTAATCCGTTCACCGCCGCGATTGACGCAGGCAAGGACGCATACACAGCCGAGAAGCGTAAGAACGAGTCAAAATCGATCACCGAGGGCCGTGCGAGCTACCCTGTGGACGAAAAAGACAGCAAATAGAACGATGAACACCAGCGACCCTCAATTCTGGCAGATGGTCTCATCGATCGTTATTGCGGTGAGCTTCATGTTTATGGCGATCGCGCTGCTATGGATCGCCGTCACGGTTCGTCGCGTTGTTAAAACGGTCCATAATCTTGAAGAGCGGGTCGAACCGCTCATTTCGAAAGTCGATGCGATAAGCGCTCAAGGGCGTGAGATCTCGGTGCATTTTAATGAGATCTCGGGCAATCTTTCCACCGCGACAAAATATCTTGCCGAGTCAACCGAACTTATAAATGAAGAGGTTGCTGAATTGCGCAAACTAGTCGGTGAAACCGCCGTCACCGCGAAAGATAAGGTAGAAATGGTGAGCCGAACCATTGACCGTACCCATATGCAGGTAACGGACACCACGGAATTTGTCCAGCAAAAGATAGTCGTTCCGGCCCGCGAAATCGCTGCTATCATGGCCGGAGTTAAGTGCGGCCTCGAGGTTCTATTCGCACCGTCACCAAAACAGATCGACCGTGTTTACGAAGAAGAAGAAATGTTTATCGGCTAAGGCCATGTAGATCGTTGTTATATTAAAGGGCGCCTCGGCGCCCTTTTAACATTTTGTTCGGTCTGGGTCGTTGGCCCGCAAACAAACCCGAAATCCTCTTGCTTTTGCCGATGTCAAACAAAGTTGGCGAAATCTCCGCTTTTACTCGCTTAAACGCCTCTCATTCGTTAGAATTTAGTTAACACGAGCATTTCGGCAAGCCTGTTTGGCCTTTGAGAACAAATAAATGTCCCTATCCTCGATAGAAGAAGCTGCCCGCGTCATCCGCGACGGAAAATTGATCATCATCGTCGATGATGAGGATCGCGAGAACGAAGGCGATCTCGTCTGCGCCGCTGAAAAGGTAACGGCGGCGGCGATCAACTTTATGGCCGTCCACGGACGAGGCCTGATCTGTCTGCCGCTGACCGAGGAGCGGTGCAACGAACTGCAGCTTTTCCCGCAGACGACCGAAAACACATCGAGCATGGGCACGGCCTTTACAACCTCGATCGAGGCACGCGAAGGCGTCACCACGGGCATTTCCGCCGCTGACCGGGCAAAAACAATTTTGACGGCCGTCGATCCGGCGTCAAAGCCGAGCGACCTCGCGCGGCCGGGGCATGTATTCCCGCTGCGTGCAAAAAACGGAGGTGTCCTGGTGCGGGCCGGCCAGACCGAGGCGAGCGTGGATATTGCCCGCATCGCCGGACTACAGCCCGCGGCAGTCATCTGCGAGATAATGAATGACGACGGTACGATGGCGCGGATGCCGGAGCTTGAGGTGTTTGCTGAGAAACACGGGCTGCAGATCATTTCGGTCGCCGATCTTGTCCGTTACCGCATACATAAGGAAATGCTCGTCCGCCGCGTTGTCGAAGCCGTTCTCCCGACTGATTTCGGCATGTTCCGCACAATCGTTTACGAGAATGTCATTAACGGCGAAACACACCTGGCGATGGCGATGGGCGACGTTTCAGGGACAACCGAACCAGTGCTCGTCCGCGTCCAAACCGAGAACGTTACGTTCGCGATGTTTGGTACAACGCTTGGCGAGGCGTCAGGAGCCGTCGGTGCATCCCTCAAAAAAATATCGGAGGCGGGCAAAGGTGTGCTGGTTTATCTTCGGCAGCGTGAAAATCATCTCGATCTTGTAAACCAGCTAAAGACCTATGCCTTGATGCACGAGAAAGGGGTTGATTTTCAGACCGCAAAGCTGGAAACCGGCTATGGGAAAGTACACGATTACGGAATCGGTGCCCAGATTTTAAAAGATCTGGGCGTGAAGCAGATCAGGCTGCTGTCCAATCATCCGCCGCGGGTCAGCGCTCTCGACGCGTTTGATCTTGAGATCGTGGAAACAGTTAATTTGTAAGAATAAATGTCGGAAGAAGAGATCAAAAACACCCCGAAAGGTGAGCAAGACCCGGCCGAAGCGCCTCCCGCCAGACAAGCGCGCAGGTATTTTACGCGCCGCAATGCCGTTATTTCGGTCGGTCTGATCGTGATCCTGGGCGTGTTGGTCTCGCTGCTCTCGGTCGTTGCGTTCCGGTACGGAGTTCTCGACAATTATGTTAAAACCCAGTTTGTCTCGAAAATGGCGGACATTGGCGTGGTCTTTGACGCTGATGTTTTCCGGCTAACGGTAAATCCGCTCGAATTGGAACTCCAGAATGCGACCTTCAATGATCGGGTCAGCGGTGAGAAACTGTTTTTTATCCGTAACGCCCATTTCGAATTATCGGTTCAAAATCTTTACGCATGGCAAATGAGCCGCGATATCAGTATTGATAAAACCGAAATATCGGGTGCGGAAGCGTGGGTTAAGTTTGACGAGAACGGGCGTTCAAATTTTACCAATCTAAAACTTGTCGAGGATCAGGCTGGAAGCCGCGTAAACTTTAAATACGATTCGGCGGATTTTTCGCTTACCGACAGCGTGGTTCATTTTGGCGACGTCTCACGAAAGATCACGGCTGACGCTAAAAATTTATTATTTCTGCTCTCACCAGAAAATCGCGAAGTCGCTGAGGAACAAAGACGCTATAAATTTGATCTAACCTCTACCGATTCGAATTTTAATTATGACGGCAGCGTGGTCGAGAAGATCGACATTCGGGCCATCGGGATCGCCGACCGTTACGGCGCCGAGATCAGCAGGTTTGACCTTGAAACGCCGATCGGCACTTCCTATTTAGCGGGAACTTTAACCGACTGGGCCGCCCCGAAATACAATTTTGATATTCAATCTACGGTCGATCTGACACAGGCGTCGAGCATTTTACCGATTGGAACATCACTCATTGGCGTCGGGAATTTTAAGGGTAAGGTCACCGGCGAAGGCGAGACCTATAAGATCGAAGGCGAGGCCGACGCCGCGTCCTTGCGGGCCGGCGGCGTCTATCTCAAGGCTTTGAACGTAGCGGCGACCGTCGCCGGGACCAATACAAATTATGAGGCAAACGGCACAGCGATCGCTGAGATGCTGACATTTGAAGATTTTCGCGTCGATTTCCTTAAGATGGTCGGAAACGTGCGGGGAAGGGGAACGGATTTCCGTTGGGTTGGCGAATTACAGGCGGCGGCAGCAAAATCAAAGTCATTGACGCTCGGCGGATTATTTCTCTCGGATGCTCTTGCCGAATACAAAGACAGGCAGTTTCGAGTCGAATCAGGCAACGGCCGGGTGCTAAAATTTTCGATCAAGGATAACGAATTTGCAGAACTGAAGGCTCGGAACCTCAAGTTGTCGGTAAACGGCGACATCGTGAATGTTACTGTTCCAAATATTCAGGCCAGATCATTTACTACTGACGATTACAGTTTACAGGGGCTGATCGGGCGAAATGTTCGCGTTAAAAACCAAAAAGGCGTGACGCACGTCGATCTGGACAATATAAGATCGGAAACCGCACAGATCAAAAATAATAAAGTCAAAAATGTGTCGGTTGACGATTTTAGGTTTACCGATCTGCCAAATTCGACCAATGTGACGGCCAAAAATCTTCGCGTCGGTCAATTGGATATGAATGGCGCATTGGTTGACGGTCTCGAAGCTCCGTCGGTAAATATCGACAATTCATCGGCTGGAACCGTCGTTTATTCCGACAAGCTTCGCGTAGCTAAGATCGATACCGGCTCGGCAACACTGGGCAGCATTAATATTGGCGGCGTCCGGCTCACTATCAGGCAAGGCCATGTCGAAGTTCGCTCAGCCGACATTGACGCCGGGAATGTGGCACTGGCAAAAACTAAAAGCTTGCCCGATGGCGGAACGCTCGAAGCCGTAAAGATATACAAACCTGTTTTTATACTCGAGCCGTCCGGCCGCTATCGTGCTACGGCGGATATGAGCCTCGGCGGCGGCGCGCTCGGCAGCGTGTCGCTTGGTGCCGCAAAGGTTAAGGTTGATGTAGACAATGACCGCGTGGCCCTGAACGAAATAACGGCCGACGTGATGAACGGCCAGCTAAACGGCAACGCCGTGATCGCTCTCAATAACCGCAGCTTATCAACATTAAAGGGTGATTTTTCCAATCTTGATATTTCAAAACTGCTCGCTCTACAGGGCGGCGGCATCACACCGATCGAGGGGCAAACAACCGGGAACGTTGATCTTACATTTAACGGCACAAACTTTCGTACCGCATCGGGAACTCTAAATGCGGACATTACGGCTAACGCCGGGACCGCGGAACGCGGCCTGATTCCCGTGAACGGGCAGATTAAATTGAGTGCCGCAGGCGGCCTGTTCAATGTCGATCTCGCGAGGTTGAATTCGGAGAAAAGCAACCTAACGGCGACCGGGCGTTTTGATCTAAAGGACGAGAATTCAAATCTAACACTCGCATTGAGATCAACCGACGCGAACGAGATCGAGCGTTTGGTGCGTGTGCTTGGCATCTCGGCGGAGCTCGAGCGACAGCTTGATTCGATGCAGGTACAGATTGCCGGGAATCTTACGTTTGACGGAACTGTTACCGGAAATTTATCCGATCCGACGATCGAGGGGCGCTCTTCGCTCGACTCGATCTCATTACGCGGACGCGAGCTTGGCAGCGTTGCGACGGACATATTTGTCTCGCCCCTCGGTGTTGAACTACGTAACGGCAAATTGCAGGAAAGAAACGGTGGAAATGCGTTGTTCACCGTAAGTGTTCCCAACACGGGAAAGAATAATGTCGCCGTCAAAGCAACACTCACAAATGTAAACGCCGGTAACTTGCTGGCTGCGCTGCCAGTCGAACTTCCGGAACGGATCCGCGATCTGGACGGCCAAACGTCCGGGACGATCGATATAAGCGGCCTTCCAAATGAATCTCGGGGCGAGATCAATCTAGCCGCCGCCAAAGGAATTATCGCGGGTCAGACATTCGATAATCTAAACGTAAAGGCCGTGTTTAACGGAACCACGATTGACCTGCAACGCGGGGAAATGCAGATCGGGACGGGCCGTCTCACCGCAATGGGTAACTATGACCGTGCGTCTCAGACTTTCGATTTTGACCTTGGCGGAAAATCACTTCCGCTGCCGCTTGTGCTGGCCCTTTTGCCAAAGAGTGACAGCATTCCGGTTATCACCGGCGATGTGGATTTTACGGCGAAAGCTACCGGCATTTTGGATCGGACGCCGACCTATAATGTTAATTTCAGCGGCGCCTCGCCTGGTGTTCGGGTGAACGAAACCACGCTTGGCCAGATTACTTTCAAGGGTCAGACCGTGAATCAGATGCTTACCGCCGATCTCACCGCCAGCCTCGACGGCCACCCGCAAGTGATAAACGCCTCAGTTAATTTCGCCGACGCAAATTTACCCTTTTCGGTTGCTACCGACTTTAATCAGAGCCCAATATCACCTTTTCTGGCATTCGTTCCACAGGCAAAGGGCTTGCCGATCACCGGAATCGGCACCGGGCGGATCGAATTGAGTGGCAATCTGACACAGCTCGACGACAAAGGTAACCGCATTTACACTGCGGCAAATCTCAACGGCACGGCCCAATTCTCACAGCTTGCTCTCCAGATACAAGATACGCCGTTAGCCGCAGCCGAGCCGATTTTGATCAGATTTAACACTCGCGAGATAAATTTTGAACGGGCCCGATTTGCCGGCGGCGGCTCGAATATGACCATCGCGGGAACAAAGGCCCTGACGGATGACGGCATAAATAATCTTTCGATTGATGGTCGGGTAAATCTAAATTTGCTCAATCTCGCATCAAAAGATACATTCTTTGCGGGTTTTGCTGACGCATCTGTTAGGCTTTCGGGGCCAAATTCGACCGCCCGTCTATCAGGCACGGCAAATATCGTAAACGGTTCGGTGGCCACGTTCTTAGGGTCTGACCGCTTCACAATTGATCGTTTGAAGGCCCGTCTGATCTTTACATCTAATCAGGTTGAGGTCGAAGAAGCGACCGGGTATCTTGGCGGCGGCAAGTTTGTTGCCAGCGGTGGCGGCTCTCTCGACGGACTCGCTGTTCAGGCTTTCCGTTTCTCGCTGGACGGCAACAATGTTACGGTTCCCCTGCCGAAAGATTTTATTACGACCGGTGACGCACAGCTTGAGATATCGGGCATTCGACGCAACCGGACGGATGGTCTGCAAGTGACGATCGGCGGGCGTGTGTTCGCCAAGCGCAGTCTTTATTCCAAGGACATTGATCTCGCAAATCTCATCGGAGGGCGGCGCGATCCCGTACTTTCCGGCGGCGGCGGGTCGATCACGGCTCCGCGATTCGATCTGATCATCGAGGGCCGCGACGCTCTCGTGGTGCGAAACAATATTGCGGACCTAACGGCGTCAGTTTCACTCGTGCTGACGGGTGACGCAAATAATCCGCGTTTGTCAGGACGGATCACGGCTAATAGCGGCACGATCTTTTTCCGAAAAGAACGCTATGACGTGCAGCGGGGCGTTTTGGAATTTCCGCCTGATACTGCAATCGAACCTGTTATCAATCTTCAGGCCGAATCCGAGATCGGCGGTTATCAGGTCTTTGTGAATCTTGCCGGGCCGCTCAAGGACTCTGAGCAGCTTGCGGCGACTGTTCGTTCCAGTCCCGCTTTGCCTCAGGCAGACGTTGTTTCATTGATAACGACCGGCAATCTGGCAAACACGTCGGGCGGCATTCCGACGCTTGCTCAAACGGGCATCAATACGGCGGCAGAAATTTTAACCGACGCTATCATCAATAATCCGGCCAGAAAAGCGACCGATAAGCTCTTTGGCCTTAACGTGTTTGAGATTGACCCGCTTATTTCCGGACAGTCGGTAAACCCCGGTGCCAGGCTGACGGTCGGACGGCAGATTAACAATAATTTGCGTGTTACCTATTCGACTAATCTCTCACAGGATCAGAATCAGCTACTGGCACTGGAATATCGCGTGTCGAATAAGCTGTCTTTTGTCGCTCAGTATGAACAACGGTCATTGAGCAACGTGACCCGCAACCGCGATAATTTTAGTTTTGAAATTCGATTCCGTAGGCGGTTCTAGGGCTCGTATAGAAATTTTTGAATGTATAAGGGGTTTAGCATCGACAGACGAGTAACAGCAAACGTTCAACGATCGATGCGTTCTGCGTTTATCTGCATCCTCGTTTGCGTCTTTTGTTTTGCTGGTCTCGCGCAAAACAAATACGAAAAACACCGAATCGCAAAGGTGGACGTAAGCATTGGAGCCTCCGGGACCAATTCACCGGTTACAGAGCAATATCGCGTAATCGTCCGCGAAGCGATCGGTTCTGAGTACTCCTCAGCCCGGATCAGGGATGCGATCGCGGCACTATACAACACCAAAAAAGTTGATACCGTTACGGTTGTGGCCGCACTTAACGCGGCGGGCGATGTCGAGCTTCGCTTTGATGTAAAACGGAAAACCCAAGCCGAAAAAGTTGCGATCGTGATTGGACGCACGGTCGGCGATAAGATAACGGAACAGGATCTTTTGTTCAAACTAAACCTGCTCACGCCCGGAACGGCGATAACCGAGCAAACGCTTCGCAACAACGCCGATCAGATACTGGACTATCTGCGCGAACGCGGGTTTTATCAGTCTGACGTAGTGTATGGACGACGCCCGCTGCAAAACGAAAATGAGGTTGGCGTGACATTTACCGTTACGCCGAACGTTCAAACCAAAGTCGATAAATTTCAGATCAATATTCAGGGGTATGATAAACCGATTCCTGAAAAGTCGCTGAAACTGCGAAAGGACGGCCCTTACTCCCGTGATCGTCTGTTGGCCGATGTCGCCAAGATACGCGAGCAGTTGAGAAAAGATGACTTTCTGGCCCCGGAACTCGAAGAGCCTAAAGTCACGTTCGAAAGTGATTCTAATTCGATCTCGGTCGTGCTGGCAGGAAAGGTCGGCCCGACCGTTGACGTTCTGGTCGAAACGGAAAAAGGTAAACTCGATGGCGGTACGCAGTCCAAACTACTCCCGATAAAGCGTGAGGGAACGTTAGATTACGCAGGAATAGTCGAAGGGGAACGCCGTCTCGAAAATTATTACCAGGAACAAGGTTATTTTTTTGCCAATGTCACACCGGTCTGCTCTTCCACACCGTCCCTGACCGATACTGAAAATAATCCTCTCGACAATGAAACGGAGTTTTTGTGTTCTTTTCTTGGCGGTGAAGATCTGATTGGACGCAAAGTTCAGGTAAAATATCGCGTCGATCTTAACCGCAGACTAACATTGACGGATATCCGGATCCAGGGCACTGATAAATTAAGTATTGAAGACATACGGACGGTGCTTAGCTCTCAGGAGGCAAACATCTTAGGCGTTATCCCTGTGTTAGGTTACGGTCGCGGCTATACGAGCGCCGCGATCCTCGAAGACGACGCGGCGACGATCCGTTCGCTGATGTCGGAACTTGGTTATCGTGACGCGGTCGTGCGTGTCAATCAGGGGGTTTCGTTAAACGGTGAGGAGCTGATCATAACTTTTGTTGTCGAAGAAGGCGTACCAACCGTTGTCAGCGGTGTTAGCATCACCGGAAACAAAGCTGTGAGTACGGACAAATTACTTGCGGAGTTACCCAGCCTGACAGGACGGAATTACTCGCGGGCTAGAATCAGAAATGCAGTCAGGAAACTTTCCGAATACTATTCAAATCAGGGTTACTACGACGCCCGCGTAAACTCATCGGTCGTAGAGGATACCGCATTACCAAATGCCGAGAAAAGAGAGATCAAAATCGAATTTAAGATTGAGGGCGAAGGCAAAAACGTATTAATAAACCGCATTCTTATAAACGGCAACGAGACGACAAAAACGGATGCCGTTTTGAGAGCGCTGACGCTGAAAACCGGCGAATTCCTTCGTTCGGCTGACATATATTCCAGCGAACAAAATCTCTACGGCACAGACGCCTTCTCGCGTGTCGAGATCAAACCTCAGCCCGCCGGGGATACGGCAGATGGCAGCCGCCTGACAGACATTATCGTCAATCTCGATGAACAGCCGCCGCGTTTGCTTTCATACGGTGGCGGTTTCTCAACAGATCTTGGCCTGAGTGGTTTTTTCGATATACGTCACGTCAATCTCTTTGGAAATCTCTGGCAGGGCGGCGCCCGCATAAAAGTGAGCCAAAGACAGCAGTTGGTGCAGTTTGACTTTATCAATCCGCGATTTATCCGCGATGGTCAAAAGCGTTTCGCGCCGCTTACTTTCTCCGTTCAGTACCAACGCGACTCGACCGTAACGCGTTTTTTCCGCTCAGCTTTTGATAGAGGTACGTTCGGTATCGTCCAGCGTGTGGATGCAACCGGAAACCCGATAGACGAATTTGGCGCCAAGATAGGAAGCCCAACGATAAACCGGTTTGGAATTTCGGCCGAGACAAGCCGGACGATCAGCCGAAGAAACCGGAGCATTCTATTTCTAAGATATAAATTTGAGGATGTGCGGCTATTTAAGATCGAAAGCCTTTTGAGCAGGGACCTCTTGCGTCCCGATGCCCGGACACGAATCTCTGGATTTGGGGCAACATTTGCCCGCGACACACGACAAAATTGCTCAATAAAATATTCGCTGCTTGATCTGATCGCAAAAGGTGAGCAGACGGAGCCATGTAGATATAACGCCAGCGATCCGACCAAAGGCGATTATTTGACGGCAGACTATAACGTTTCGATTCCGACTTTAGGAGCGAATGTCGGGTTTCAAAAATTCCAGGCCAACTATAACTACTATTACACAGTCGCGGCGCTCAAAAATACTACATTCGCAGGGCGAGCGATCATCGGTCTTGGCAGCCTCTTTTCCAAAGACACTCGATTTACAAGTGCTCAGTTCCCGTCCTTAAATGGATTGCTGCCGATCAGCGAGAGATTCTTCGCGGGCGGAGCAAATACGCTTCGAGGTTTCGATTTTGAAGAGGCCGGCCCGCGTGTCGTCATCGTTCCGCAAGGCTCCTTTCGCAATAGCCGCCGTGAACCGGTTTTTCTCGATCCGTTCACTATTCCCTTTGGCGGCAATGCTTTGGCGGTGATAAATCTGGAGGCTCGCATCCCACTAGCCAAAGCCGTTCGGGCCGTGCCGTTTTACGATGGAGGTAACGTCTTTCGGAAAGTCGGCGACATATTTAAAGCACCAACAGTTGCCGCAAACGACGTTGCAGGACAGAATCAGCGTGCAGTCTGGACACACACCGCCGGTTTTGGCCTTAGGATCAAAACGCCGGTCGGGGGTGAATTCGGCGTCGACTACGGCCGTCTGCTGAACGCGCCAGTTTTCCTGATACCCCAAAATATGGCCCCAAACGCCGAGTACAGGCTGCGACCTGGTCAAATTCACTTCCGTTTCTCTCAGGCTTTCTAGGTCTAAGAGCAAGAAAGCTCACTAGCTATCAAGTTTCAGTGTTCTGAGGTAGTTGCGAAATTCGTCACCGAGGTCCTCACGCTGTAACGCGAGTTCAACTGTGGCGATGAGAAATCCGAGCTTGTCACCTGCGTCGTGCCGCTTCCCTTCTAGTTTAACAGCGTAGAAAGGCCGTTTTTTCAAGAGGATCTTCATCGCATCGGTGATCTGAATTTCACCACCGGAACCTGGCGGCGTCTGCTCAATCGCCTCAAATATATCGGATGTGAAGATATATCGGCCAATGATAGCAAGATCCGACGGGGCATCGGCGTAGGCGGGTTTTTCAACCATATCATTTATCTTATAGATGTTCGGTTCGACCTCGTCAGCGTCGATAACGCCAAACCGGGAAATACTCTCGCCATCGACCTGCATCGTCGCAATCACAGGCGCATTGTATTTCTCAAATACCTCAACCATTTGCTGTAACGCAGGTTTTTTTCCGTTGACTATGTCGTCGGCAAGCAAAACTGCGAACGGCTCGCTGCCAACAAAATCTTTTGCCTGATAGATCGCATGGCCAAGGCCGAGCGCCTGTTTTTGCCGCGTATAACTGATCTGGGCGATATCAGAGATCGCCCGAACCCGCTCAAAAAGCGCCTGCTTGCCGCGTTCTTTTAACAATTGCTCAAGCTCAAACGAAATGTCGAAATGGTTTTCGATCGCGCTCTTGTCACGGCCAGTTATGATCAGTATCGACTCGACGCCGCTTGCAACCGATTCTTCTACCACATACTGGATCAGGGGTTTATCAACCAGCGGCAGCATTTCCTTAGGCGACGCCTTTGTCGCGGGGAGAAATCTTGTGCCCAATCCCGCGGCAGGGAAAACGGCCTTACGAATTTTGTTTGTCATACCAAGTTTGCTAAATTCGATTCATCTATATTGATGAGGAAGTGTAAATTTTAGGTTAAATATGGCCGAGAAACAAATATTCGAGACCGTGCTCGAAAAATACCCTGGCATGGAAGCCACTGGCATCACAATTCCATTTGACGTTGAAAAGGTTTTTGGTGCGAAGCGCGTTCCCGTAAAAGCATCGATAAATGGGGCCGAATATTGCGGATCGATCGTTCGAATGGGTGGTGTCTACTGTCTTGGAGTTCCAAAGGTATTTCGTGAAGCGGCGGCAATTAACGCCGGTGAGCACATTGTAGTTACAGTTGAGCGTGACACAGATGTGAGAACTGTTTCAGTGCCAAAAGATCTCGCCGAGGCTTTGACGGCTAATGGCTTATCCGACGCCTTTGAGGCTCTGAGCTATACTCATCGAAAGGAACACGTCCGGGCGATCGTGGAAGCCAAGGCGCCGGAAACGCGTATTCGTCGGATTCAAAAGGCCATCGAGATCGTAGCGGCGAAGAAAAAGTAAGTAATGTTAGATCTTCATTTTGTGAGAGAAAATCTGGACACGGTTCGAGAAGCCTTGAGAAACCGTAACTTTCCGGCCGAGTCACTCGACAAATTTGTCGAGCTCGATGCCGAGCGCCGACGCGTGATCGGCGAGGCCGATAAAATAAACCAATTGCGCAATTCGGCTAGCAAACACATCGGCTCATTGATCCAGGACGGCAAACAGGACGAGGCCTCTGCAAAAAAGACTGAGGTCGCCGGGTTAAAAACGCAGCAATCATTTTTCGAACAGAGTCGCGATGAGGTTGACGCCGCAATGCACGAACTGCTTGCGGGACTTCCAAATATTCCAGCCGAAGGCGTTCCCGTCGGCACCGACGAGGCCGCAAATGTTGAGGTCCGAAAATGGGGCGAGCCGCGAGAATTTGACTTTGAGCCCAAAGACCACGTGGATCTGGGCGAGGCCCTCGGCATAATTGATTTCGAAAGGGCCACAAAGATCGCCGGTTCACGCTTTGCGATCCTTAACGGATCCGGAGCACGGTTGAGCCGGGCACTGATCAATTTCATGCTCGAGATACACACCGTCGAGCACGGCTACACCGAAACACTGCCTCCGTTTTTGGTCAATCGGACCGCGCTTTTTGGCACGAACCAATTGCCCAAATTTGAAGAGGACCTGTTTCATATCAAGGACGATCGCGGCTTTGCCCTGATACCGACGGCCGAGGTTCCGGTCACAAATTATCATTCCGAGGAGATCCTGGACGCGACCGATCTGCCAAAATACTACACGGCCTACACGCCGTGCTTTCGCAGCGAGGCGGGAAGCTACGGCCGCGACACACGCGGGCTCATCCGCCAGCACCAGTTCGAAAAGGTTGAGCTCATAAAACTCTGCCTACCCGAAACCAGCGAAGACGAACACGAAAAGCTGACCACGGATGCTGAGAAAATTCTTCAGCTGCTCGGTTTGCCGTATCGCACCGTTATCCTCTCGACCGGGGATATGGGATTTGGAGCAAAGAAAACCTACGACATCGAAGTCTGGCTTCCATCTCAAAATACATACCGCGAGATTTCAAGTTGCTCGAACTGCGGCGACTTTCAGGCTCGGCGTATGAACACACGCTTTCGCCGTGCCGGTGGTGCAAAGCCCGAATTCGTTCACACTATAAACGGCAGCGGCCTCGCCGTCGGCCGCACATGGATCGCGATACTTGAGAACTATCAGCAAGCGGACGGCTCGGTAAATATCCCGGAAATACTTTTGCCCTACATGAACGGAGTTTCTAAGCTGGGTTGACGAAATTTCGACACGTAATTACAATGTAATTATGAAAACTCAGATCATCCAAATCGGTAATTCTCAGGGCATCCGCATCCCGAAGGTCTTGCTTGAGGACAGCCGTATTATCGGAGAGGTCGATCTCGAACTTCACCCCGACGGCATTCTGATCCGCAACTCGCAAAAGCCGCGTGCCCTTTGGGATGAGGCTTTTAAGGCGATGTCGGAAAATGAGGATGACGAACTTGTCGGCGGCGACACACCAACGAATTTCGAGAAAAAGGAGTGGCAATGGTAGCTCGATTTGACGTATATCTGGTCAATCTCGATACTGAGCCATCCAAAGATGCCAAGAATACCCGTCCGTGCGTCGTGATCTCGCCCGACGAGATGAACAGCAATATTTCGAATGTTATAATTGCCCCGCTCTCATCCGCAATCGCAAAATATCCTACCCGGATCGAGGTCAACTTTCTAAACAGCGAGCGAATGATCGTCCTCGATCAGATGCGGACGGTAGATAAGGTGCGCCTCGTAAAAAAAATAGGTGAGATCGAAAATAAAGGACAAGACGAAATATTAAAATGCCTAGCTGAGATATTTGCCGAATAAAAAAACGCCGCTGCACGCGGCGTCTTTTTGATCCGATAATTTAAGGTAAGCGCCTATTCCGTTATAGCCGATCGGGCTTGATCCGCAAGGCTGCGACCCGCATCCGTTACCGCCTCTTTTGTCTTGTCTATTAGATCGGCCGCCGTGGTTTGGGCCTTGTCGACTAGTTCCTGGCGAGCGTTTCCCATCCATTCGCCCTCGTACTTTGTTGAGGGTATAGCCATACCGACTGCGGCTCCAAGTGCCAGCGCAACGGCACCGACCGCCAACGGATTTTCCTCGATATGGGTGTCATATTTTCCACGGACTGTCGTACCAAGTTCGCCAACCTTGCCATAGGCCTGGCTTACGGCTTCACCGGCTCCTGAATAGGCAGTGCCGACAGCCCCGCTTACTTTATCGTACGCCGTACCGGCGGCCCCGGTTCCTTTATCCGTCACGCCCATCAATTTATTCAAAGGCGAATCAGTGTGCGATTCGTTTCCCTCACTCTCACGCGGGTCACGGCCCGCCACCTCCAGATGATGGACGCGCTTTTTACCGCCTTTTCCCGAATAGCTCCGGTAAGCCAGTAAACCGGCTCCCAGCCCGATAAGTATAAAAGGAAATGGATTGTTCTTTGCAGTATTTACGATCGAACTGCCCGAAAATTCGTCACCAAGATTTTTCATAATATTCGCCGCCTTTCCTATAGTTGCGTCATAAACGGCCACCTTTGCCGTTTCGACCGCGTTGTTAACATGCTCCGAGACCTGCTCGGATAAATTTATGAAACTAAGTTTGTCCTGTATTGCGTCGATCGTCTCCCCCATCTGACTCCGCGTTTCTTCGATTTGATCCTTTAATTGATCAGTTTGGTCTGTGTCATCACCCACGTCAGATTGCCCGCGGGCCAGTGAGTCGGTCGTACCTGCGGGTGTTCTATCATTCGCGTCTACGCGATCAATATTTTCTATGTCATTTCTTTCTTCAGCCATTTTGCATCCTCCTTCAGCATCTCAATAGTTGCCCTTGGCATTGGGTCCGTTTTACGCAATTTCCCCAGAGCCGCGGACGTCATAAAAAAGGCGATCACTCCAACAATAGCTCCGACCACGAGTGCCGACGCCCATGCCGGCATGAACTGCGAGAGAAGCAGTATGATCGCTGCCGTAAAGGCCAGCGCCGCAATAAAGGCAACCGCTCCGCCTACGGCTAAAAATCCGATATTTTTACCTGCAGCTGTAGCAGTCTGTGCTAATTCGACTTGGGCTAAGGCGACCTCTTGGCGAACCAGCGTACCGGTCTCACCGGCGAGTTCTCCTAATAGCTCACCCAGACTGCGTTCCTCTTTTACCATTTGCTGTTGTGCCATAAACTCGATCTCCGTTAGGGTCAGATCGCCCCCGCTGAGGCGCCTTGACCGGCTGCGTGGCCATTCCCATCCGCAGACAGCTCCTTTTTAGCTCCCGCCTTCAATGGTTTCGGCGACGGAGAACTCTTGATAAATCTGGCCGCCAATACTCCGATAGCAAACGCGGCCCCAAGGAATATCGCCGGGTTTCGCCGGCCGTAGGACTCGACGTCACGGGCCATGCCTTTAAGATCTGTCGTCTCAAAGTATTGCGCCACCCCTTCCAGCTTTTCCGCGGCCGTTTCCGAGTATTGCGCGGCATATTCCGTGACGGCGTTTTTAGTATCACCCTCGGTGATCGCGCCGCTGACCCGTCGGACCGTATCGGCCACACCTGTGAGACCGACCGAAAACTCAGATTTATGCTCATTGATGACCGATGACGCCTTCTCCGCTACTGCCCCATATGCATCGCCCGCGCTCACCTTCGCTTTGTCCACGAGACTTCCGGCCGTAACCTTGAGTTTGTCCATCACTTCACCAGAAGCATTCCCAGCGTGGTGCCCGGTGTCGGAAGAACTCGAATCAGACTCTTTATCGTGAGCCATTTTTGGGGAGCGGCCACTGCCGCCGCCATTCCGGTCCGCTTTCGCATCTGTCGTATTATTTGGTTGATTTTCCATTTTGGTATCTCCTTTTGAACCCGCTACTCGGTCGCCGTTTGTTAACGGCCGGCCGGCAATTGTCTCTCATCGTTATTGCTTTTCAAAACTCCAGTCACGCATCGGCAGAATTGACGGCCTTGTTAAGGCAATTTGCCCGATCAAGCGTATGTATCTCACCAATCGAGCCTACCGGGAAAAGTAGAATCTTTCGGTGCGGGAGATAACACAAGCGTAAAGAAATGCCGATGAATGGATTTTTTTTAAGAATGTTGGTGTGAACAAATCAGAAGGGAAAATTCGGGGTGGCGAACTTGGGAGGATGAACCATTTTCATTCGGTCCACGGAATCAGGTCACAGGGTCAGCGTGGCGGGACTTGGATAGATTCCACAAATCGTCCATTTCGCTGAGACTGGCGTCCGCAAGCGATTTACCGGTACGTATTAGTTCGTCCTCGATGAACTTAAATCGGCGCCGAAACTTTCGATTGGTCTTTTTGAGCGCGGTCTCGGGCTCAACATCGAGGTGTCTGGCTAGATTCATGACGACAAAAAGGAGGTCGCCGACCTCTTCGTCGATGTTTGCGGTGTCCTCATTTTCAATGGCCAATTTCAGCTCGGTTATTTCTTCGTCCAGCTTGACAAATATTTGACCCGCATTTTCCCAGTCAAATCCTACCTTCGCCGCTTTTTTTGTAAGTTTTAATCCCTCAAGCAGCGCGGGGAAATGAACGGGTATTTCATCAAGGATCGAGTCGCGAATCTTCTCAACCTTCCCCGAAGTCTTTCGCTCGTCCGCCTTTAATTGGTCCCAATTGTCGAGCACGTCCTCGGCCCGTTCTAAATTTGCATCTCCAAAAACATGCGGATGCCGCAAAATCAGCTTTTGCGTCACTCCCGCCGTCACGTCGTCTATATTAAATTCGCCTCGCTCTTTGCCGATCGTCGCGTGGAAAACCACTTGCAAAAGTAGATCTCCCAGCTCCTCCCGTAGGTTGGCCGTGTCGCCGGTCGCCCCTGCCTCATGTATCGCATCGAACGTTTCGTAAGCCTCCTCGAGCAAATACCGCGACAGCGATTGATACGTTTGCTCGGCATCCCATGGGCATCCGCCGGGAGCGCGTAGACGATCCATAACGGCAGTAAGTTCATCAAATGATTTGGACATAAGGTAATTAAAGTCTAGCGAGTCTGGTGAGTCAAGAGAGTCCATTGTGTCGACTCTCGCGACTCACATGACTCTCCAGACTCAGGTGGCCTGACTTCCAAGACGCAAACCCGAAATGCTACTATCAAAGCAAGGTCCACAATATTATGATCGGCAACGACGATAATCAGGAAGAAGTAAGTTATAAGGTCGCTGACAAGCGAAAATTCAATGCGGATGGTTCGCTCAGAGATGGCGTGACGCTCGAACCGGCGAAGGTAACAGAGCCCGTGCCGGAACCGGAGACAGCGCCAGTTGGTGATGAAGCTGCAGAAGACTCTGCTTCTGACCCGGAGGCGGGCGACGAGATCGGAGAAATTCCCGGGGCGCAAGATCCGGCGAGCTTCGTAAATTTTCTCTCAACGCTGGCGACCAACGCAGCGGCAGCACTGGGCGCGGTTCCACATCCCGCCACCGGGCAGCGAAGCTTGGACCTCGAAACCGGAAAATATTGGCTCGACGTCCTCGGAATGGTCAAGGAAAAGACAAACGGCAATCTCCACCCGCAGGAAAGCCGATTGCTCGAAGGACTTCTAGGCGACCTGCGAATGCAGTATGTCCAACTGGTGCGGGCAACCGAAGAGAAATTAAAGGCCCAGGCGACCCAAAATTTATCGGGCGCCGATATTCTCGGAAAGAAAGTCTAGGCAGGCCAGAAAGTCTAGTAAGAATTTGAGCGAACTCCTAGACTTCCGGACTTTCTAGACTTCCCAGACTTTTATGAAACTCACCTTTCTAGGCACTGGCACATCGACCGGCGTTCCCTCGATCGGTTGCGATTGCGAGACGTGCCTGTCGGATGATCCCCATGACAAGCGCCTGCGCGTTTCGATTCTGATCGAGCATTGCGGTAAAAAAATTCTTGTTGACACATCGATAGATTTTCGTCAGCAGGCCCTGCGGGCAAAGATCAACCATCTTGACGCCGTACTGATAACGCACTGCCATGTCGATCATGTTTTTGGCCTCGATGATATTCGCCCGTTAAATTTCCGCCACGGCGCCATGGGCGTCTATGCGAACGAGATCGCGTGGGCCGATCTGCGCCGTATTTTTCAATATATTTTTAGACCATCTCATTTTGGCGGCGGTCTGCCGCAATTGATCCCCCACACTGTCGAGCCTTACGCTCCATTTTGTATCGGCTCGGATATCGAGATCACACCGCTTGAGGTGACGCACGGCGAGCTTCCCGTTATGGCATACCGTCTTAACGATTTTGCATACGCTACCGATCTCAAAGTGATTCCGCCCGCCACGATGGACGGGCTGCGAGATCTCGATGTACTCGTTTTAGATTGTGTTCGTATCAAACAGCATCCCACGCATCTCTGTCTGGAGGAGGCTCTCGCGATAATCGAAGACTTGAAACCCAAACGAGCATTTCTCACGCATCTCAATCACGATATCCTGCACGTACGCGATACAAAACTCTTGCCGGAAAGCGTACGATTTGCGTTTGACGAGTTAGTCGTCGAGTAGCATCAATAAAACTCATTCTCCCCCAAAATCCATCTAAATAATTGACCCAGTAGACGTTACGCGTGTGTTAAATGCAATTTAATCCTCTACGTTAGACCGCGCGCGCTAAGTGTTGCAAGCCTTAGGGTTAGCAGAAAGTTTTAAAACCACTACATTTTGTGTTGACAACCGACTTTGACTACCATATAGTCTATAGCACTGCAGGATTCGCCTTTGAGAGAAACGCCCAAAGACCCGCCTGCAACTACCAAATATTTTCGTTTAAGCGGTGGCCTTGCCTCGAGTTTTACGAAGCAGGATCAGAGGAATTTTGCCCTCAAAATCCGCCCAGAACGCTTTTCGCCCCGTTATTCCTAACGGTTATAACGCAGGGATTATTGACAACTCGATATGGATAGATTCCTCGCAACAACAGGTACCGGCGCCTCACGCCAGACAGACAATTCGGCCCAAACCTCGATGCAGGTTCGCAAGCGAAACGGCTCGCTCGAAGCTGTTGATATCAATAAGATCGTCCGCGCGATCACCCGCTGCTGCGTCAATCTGCCGTCGGTGGACAGTCTCCGGATCGCGACGAAGACGATCAGTGGCCTGTATGACGGCGCGACCACGCAGGAGCTTGATAAGCTGTCGATCCAAACCGCGGCGAGCCTCATTTTTGAAGAGCCGGAATATTCGCGCCTCGGTGCACGGCTCTTAAATCAATATGTTGAGAAAGAAGTCCGCAATCAGGAGATCCATTCCTTTTCACAGTCGATCGCTTTTGGCGTCAAGGAAGGGTTGATCGGCGAGCGCGTCGCAAATTTTGTTATCGAAAACAGCCGCAAGCTCAATGACGCGATCGACAACTCGCGGAACGATCTGTTTGAGTTTTTCGGACTGCGCACATTATATGACCGTTATTTGCTAAAAAATCCATTGACTCGCGACGTAATAGAAACGCCCCAGTTTTTTTGGATGCGTGTCGCCTGCGGCCTTTCGGAAAATCCGTACGAAGCGATCGATCTCTACGATCTTTTTTCATCGCTCGAATATGTTCCGAGCACACCGACGCTTTTTAATTCGGGTACGCAGCATGAACAACTCTCAAGTTGCTTCCTGCTCGATTCTCCGCTCGACAGCCTCGACAGTATTTATAAAAAATATGCCGACGTGGCGATGCTCTCGAAATTCTCTGGCGGCATTGGCATCGCGTATCACCGAGTGCGTTCACGCGGTTCGCTTATTCGCGGTACCAATGGCCACTCGAATGGCATCGTGCCGTGGCTCAAGACGCTTGACTCAAGCGTCGCGGCCGTAAATCAGGGGGGGAAACGCAAGGGTGCCTGCTGTGTCTACCTCGAGACCTGGCATGCCGATATTGATGATTTTCTCGAGCTCCGCGACAACACCGGCGACGACGCGAGCCGCACGCACAACCTGAATCTGGCGAACTGGATTCCCGATCTTTTCAT
>JBDSCV010000213.1:0-8294 GCA_039920905.1 Pyrinomonadaceae bacterium | reverse complement strand
GCCTCTTCTAAAGTGAGCGGTTTTGATTTCATCAGAGACAGCGAGAGATCTCGGAGGTCGCTCGCCTGTCGCAAACGCCTAGTGATCGCTTCGGACGACATGTCAACTTTCTTCATTTTCTAACCTCTCAATATCGGCAATATCCTGCGGACGACCGGCTTGTCGTTTCATCTGAATAAGTCCCGCTCGCGAAACAACGGCCAATGCTTCTCCGGCAAACTCTCGATTTTCCCTACCTTCCCACACGTCTTCGACGTGAGGCGTCACAAGCAAAAGATCGAGTGAGATCACATCTTCACCGACGATCTTGGAAACGCGCCTTATTTCAACCGTTCTTACCTTAAATGATATATCAAGTCCGCGAATATCGTAACCAACTTCGGCTGCGGCTCTGAAAGCTAAGTCGAGCGACTCTTCGCGAATAAGAAAATCTACGTCCTGAGTTGCTCTGACCAATCCATGAGCGGCTACGGCGAGTCCTCCGCAAAGTGCAAAATCGATCTCATGCCGATTAAATGCATCAACGAGCAAGCGGAATTCTTCGATCAGAACTGACATATTATTAGGCCGTAATAGGCGGCGGTTCCAGCACCTCGCTACAATTCTTACAAGTCCGCAAATTTACGTCGCCGTAAAATTTTGCAAAGACACCCTGAAACTGCGTCGTAATATCAGTGAGTTGAAAATATTCTTCGTAAAGTTTGCTGTTGCAGTTTTCGCAGAACCAAAGCAGGCCGTCGAGTTCGCCGTCTCGGCGTTTGCGTTCGATGACGAGGCCGATGGTGTTTGCTCCACGAACCGGATTATGCGGGATGCGCGGCGGGAGCAGGAACATCTCGCCCTCGCGGATCGGCACATCGACGGCTTTTCCGTCTTCTTGTATTTGCACGGTGATGTCGCCTTCGAGCTGATAAAAAAGCTCTTCGCCCTCGTCCCAGTGGTAATCCTTTCGCGAATTCGGCCCGCCGACGACCATCACGATAAAATCCTCATCGTCATAGACACACTGATTCCCGATCGGCGGCTTGAGCAAATGCCGATGCTCGTCTATCCATTGTCGAAAATTGAACGGTCTGCGGATCCCCATTAAAAGGTTTTAACATCGTATCGAACGGTGCTATTATATCTCGAAAAGGCCATATTGAAATAACGTCGAGCGTATCTGGCGTCGATCCTTTTGTTGGCGATGTTTAGAAGATCGTTCGCATCAACGGTTCAAAATTGATACTTATATACGAAATGAGGGAATAATTATGAGCATTAATGAAGAAAAACTAAATCAACTGCTTGGTAAATTCGTCGGTGATCTGGGTGCGACGATCCACTCTGGATCGGTTGTTATCGGAGCCGAGCTCGGCCTGTACAAGGCGATGGCAACGGTCGCGGAATCCATCAATTCCGAACAATTAGCGGCAAAGACGGACACAAATGAACGGTACGTCCGCGAATGGCTTAACGCTCAGGCCGCAAGCGGCTATATCGAATACGACGCGACAACCGAAAAATATTACCTCACCGACGAACAGGCGTTTGTGCTGACCGACGAGAGCAGCGCCGCCTATCTGCCAGGTGCTTTTATCCTTGCAAATGCCGCTCTCCGGGCTGTTCCAAAAATGGTCGAACGATTTAAGACGGGCGACGGTCTCGGGTGGCACGAACACCACCAAGACCTCTTTCGTGGTACCGAATTGTTTTTCCGTCCAGGCTATGCGGCAAATCTCGTCTCGTCATGGATACCGTCGCTCACCGGCATTGATGAAATACTAAAAGCAGGTGGGCGCGTCGCGGATGTCGGCTGCGGACACGGGGCTTCAACGATATTGATGGCTGAAGCATATCCAGATTCGACGTTTATCGGATTCGACTACCATGACAAATCGATCGAGACTGCCCGCGCCAAGGCCGCAGAGGCGGGCGTGAGCGACCGCGCAAGTTTTGAGGTTGCGAGTGCAAAAGATTTTCCCGGCGACGGCTACGACCTGGTAACTTTTTTTGACTGTCTGCACGACATGGGCGATCCGGTCGGGGCCGCGACGCATGTTCGTCAAGGGCTCGGCGAAAACGGATCATGGATGATCGTCGAGCCATTCGCTAACGACAAGCCCGAAGAAAATCATAATCCCGTCGGCCGCGTTTTTTATTCCGCATCGACCCTGATCTGCACACCGGCATCGCGTTCGCAGGAAGTGGGTCTCGCTCTTGGTGCACAGGCCGGCGAGGCTCGACTGCGCAACGTCGCTGAGGAAGGCGGCTTCTCGCAGTTTCGCCGGGCGAACGAAACGCCGTTCAATCTGGTGCTCGAAGCTCGGCTGTGATCTAAAAGGCCTTACAATTCCGCGATCATCTTCACGGTCCGCCAATTCCGACCGGTTGCTGCGACTTTCAGTTTTTTGTCGATAAAGCCTTTACCGACAGCGCTGTCGGTGAGATGGATCTTTAGCAGGCAAGCAATGTGGCGGCCCAAAACTGCAAATTTCTCATTTTCGTTCCCCTGCTCAAACAGAAATCTTTCCTGCTCATCGGTAAGTTCATCGTTCAGGAAGAAAATATGGACGTCCTTGTGGCTTTCGAATAGTCCTTTGAACGGATCCCATACAACGATCTCTTTGACTTCGGCTACGGTCCGGACCATCACCGAGATGTCGAAGCCAAACTCTTTCTGAATTGCATCACGTATCTTTGACGCAAGCTTGCCATCGTGGTTTTTCGCAGTGTCGAACGCGATGTTGCCGCTGTTGATGTAGCTTTTCACATTCTCAAACCCGAGCGACTCGAACGTCGCCCGGAGCGTCTCCATCTTGATCATGTTCTTGCCCGTGACGTTGATGCCGCGGAGCAGGGCGACGTATCTCATCCGGCGTTTTGCATATTGATGACAAAGCGGTATCGCACATCGGCCTTTACCGTTCGGTCATAAGCCTCTTCGATGCGGTCGGGCGTGATGATCTCGACGTCCGAGGTAATGTTATGCTCGGCGCAGAAATCAAGCATCTCCTGCGTCTCGGGAATACCGCCGATCAGCGAGCCGGCCAACGTTTTGTTGCCGCCGATCAATGCCATCGAGTGGATCATATTCGGGGTCGGCGGCACACCGACCACGACCATAGCCCCACGAACGCCGAGCAGATTTAAATAGACGTTGACGTCATGATCGGCTGAGACCGTATCAAGAATAAAATTGAACGAGCCTGCAAGCGGCGTAAGATTTGCGGGTTCGCTAGTTACGACAAAATGCTGTGCTCCCAGCGCGCGGGCGTCATTTTCTTTCGAGGGCGACGTGCTGAAAACGGTCACATCCGCCCCCATCGCGACGGCGATCTTGACGCCCATGTGGCCCAGTCCGCCGAGTCCGACAACGCCGACCTTTTGTCCCGGCCCGACATAAAACCGCTTGAGCGGCGAATAGGTCGTAATGCCCGCGCACATCAAGGGCGCGACGCCCGAAAGATCGCCTGAATTTGACACCTTAAGCGCATAGTTTTCGTCGATGACGTATTTGGTGGAATAACCGCCATAGGTCGGCGTGACCCGATCCATCTCGGTTCCGCCATAAGTGTAGGCCGCGCCGGCAAAACAAAACTGCTCAAAACCATCATCGCAGCTCTTACACTGACGGCAAGAATCGATAAAGCAGCCGATACCGGCAACATCGCCGACATTGAATTTGGTCACGGCGTCGCCAACCTGAGAGACCCGCCCGACGATCTCGTGTCCGGGCACCAATGGGTAAGTGGCGGGAAAAATGGATTCCCACTCGTTCCTTGCCATATGAATATCCGAGTGGCAAATACCGGCGTATTCGATGTCGATAAGTATGTCGTTTGGATCCACATCGCGCCTCTCGAAATCGAACGGCTCGAATTTGGCATTTGAGTCATGTGTTGCGTAACCTTTTGTTTGTATCAAGTGTTTTCTCCTTTAATTCTCTATTCGATAGTTGCAATAACCTTTAATTCAATAGCGATCGGCGTTGGGAGTGCGTTTACCTCAACTGTCGTCCGGCATGGCCGATTGTCGGCAAAATATTCGGCGTAAACGCGATTATACACGGCAAAATCGTCTTTCATATTCGTCAAATAAACCGTCACATCTACAATCTTGTCCCACGACGACCCGGCATCTTCGAGAATAAAACGCACATTCTGAAACACCGACCGGCACTGGGTTTCGATATCGTAAAAAATAATCTCGCCCGAGTCGTTAAGTTTTATACCTGGTATGATCTTCGTCCCACGCTCACGCGGGCCTACGCCTGATAAAAACAGTAAATTTCCGACTCGGCGTGCGTGTGGATACCACCCTACCGGCTCGGGAGCCTTCGAAGAGTTTATGATTTCATCGTCCATAATCGGCTGATTTCTAAAAGTTTAACAGGATTATAACCAAAACGAATAATCTGTCAGATAGTACCGCTCACTTTTGAATCCGAACGCCCTCAAACCGCGAAATTATACAATAGGGAATAAGACACGTCCGCCAGAGCATCTTTATTTCAGGACCGAGGGTATAAAATATAATACACTTAGAATGTCCGATGAGAATTAGGAATTTCTTATAGGAGTTAATCAAATGCCATTTTTTACAAAATCTTTAGTCGCATTATCCATCGCCGCAGCCGTCGGCTGCAGTGTAGTCAGCAGTTCGACCAAATCAGCCGATATCAAAGCTGTAGCGCCCGCTGCCGAGGTTGAAACCGCCGAGTTAACGGCAAAAGGCCAGCAAACCGCAGTCTTTGCGGGTGGTTGTTTTTGGGGCCTCGAAGCGGTCTTTGAACATGTCAAAGGTGTAACCGATGTGAAATCAGGCTATTCCGGCGGAGCCGCCAAAACCGCCGATTACGATCAGGTCAGCGAGGGTGACACCGGCCACGCCGAGGCGGTCAAAGTCACGTTCGACCCGGCGATAGTGAGCTATAAAGATTTGTTGACGGTGTTTTTCTCGGTCGCTCACGACCCGACGGAGCTTAACCGTCAGGGACCTGACACCGGCACCCAGTACCGCTCGGCGATATTCTACTCGACCGATGGGCAGAAAGCGCTGGCCGCCGCATACATTGACGAAATGACCAAACTGAAGACCCTCGCAAAACCGATCGTCACCGAGGTCACGCCGCTTGTCGCGTTTTACAATGCCGAGGCATATCATCAGGACTACCTCGTCCGTCACCCCGACCAGCCGTATATCGTTATAAACGATAAACCAAAAGTCGAGGATCTGAAGAAAAGATTTCCTGCTTTGTATGTCGGTACGTAATTAAGTTGAACGACCTCCCTGAATTTGTTAACCGCAAATAAACGCATATGACACAGATAAGAAAAATTAGGTTTTTATCTGCGTCATCCGCGTTTATTCAGCGATTAATTTCATTTCCGGCGTTGCCTACCGCCCGCTTACGCAGACGGTTCTGACTATTTCTTCTCCGCCCAGATCTGCACAAGATTCACGAACGTCTCGGTAGATTTCTCCAAACCTTTTCGCGAATTAAATTCCAGCTTCCCGTGAAAATTATGCCCGCCGGTAAAACAAGCTTGGGCGTCGGCAGGCCCTATGGCTTAACGTATGAAAAATGGTCTGCGGCTATCTGCCACCGGCCGTCATTAAAAGTCCATACCGTCGTAGAACGTTCGGTGATGTCAAATGGCTTTCCGCTTCGCTCCCCTAGAAAACGTATGGTCGAGTGGTCGACGGCAGAAGCGTCGCTGATGACCTGAATCTTTTGATCCAAGTATTCGATCTTATCGATCCGCACGGACGTTGCCCGATCCTTATAGGTCGCGAGATCCTGTTCCTTCGTAAAAACTTTGCCTTCCTCATCCGCTAAGAGGTAGTCATCAGCGAGGATCAATCTGATCGCGGCCACATCATTCCGACGGATCATATCGGAGTATTTACGACCCAGGGCCACAAGCTGCTGCTCCATCATCTTCCGGTCATGACGTTTTTCGGAACTGTGTTCACGCACGACCAGCCATCTTCCATTTCGCTTTTCGAAATAACTGGTGAAGCGACCTTTATCCAGGTGGGGCAAAGCATTTGGGTCACCCTGTGTCTGGGCCGTCGTCGACCAATCCGCTGTGACTATTGCTGAATTGCCATTTACGCGCACGACGACAGGATCAGATCTGTTATCCAGCACCTTGAAGGTACTGTCGGAAAAAAGGTTCCGTAGATGTGCCAAATTCTCAACCCGATCGTGGGCGATGCCAAAATTATTCGAATAAATGTAATCGGGAGCGAAGTGCTTTTCAAAGACGGTGATGTCGCCCGCGACCAGTGCCCGATCCATATCAGTATAGATCGCCCGCAATTGCTTTTCATCGGATGTTTTTTGAGCGTTAATGGTTAGTGCAAACCCCGGGATCAACGCGCAGAAAACAAAGATCAAGTATCTATTTTGATGCATACATTCTTCTCCTCTGTAAAAAATTTCAGTGCCTCAAAGCCGCCTTCGCGGCCGATGCCGCTGTCTTTGTAGCCGCCGAAGAGCGTCCGCAGGTCGCGGAGCATCCATGTGTTGACCCAGACAAAACCTGACTCTAGCTTTGATGCTACGCGGTGGGCCCGCGAAAGGTTTTCGGTCCAGACGGTTGCCGAGAGACCGTAGCGAACGGAGTTTGCGTAGCTCAAAACCTGTTCTTCAGTGTCGAAAGGCATAATGGTCACGACCGGGCCGAATATCTCTTCCTGATTCGTCCGACAATCGTAAGCGAGTCCCTCGATAACGGTCGGTTGTAAATACCAGCCCGCTAAGTTTCTATCGAGAGACACACTCCCTACCGGTCGTGTTTCCGCCTCAATTTCTCCGCGTCTCTGCGACTCTCCGGTTAAATCTACTGAGCGGCCACCTGTAACGATTGTGCCGCCTTCGGCTTTAGCCAGATCGATATACGACATTATCTTTTCCAAATGTAGTTTCGAGACGATCGCACCCACATCGGTGTCCGGTTCGAGCGGATCGCCTATTTTTAGAGCCGCGACGCGGGCGACGAAATCTGTCTTGAACCGATCATACAGCGGCCGCTCGACAAATATCCGCGAGCCGCACAAACATATCTCGCCTTGATTTGAGAACGACGAGCGGATCGTGGTTGCCAGCATTTCTCCGTAATTGCAGTCCGCGAAGATAATATTTGGGTTTTTGCCGCCGAGTTCGAGCGATAGTTTTTTGAACATTGGTGCCGCAACCCGCGCGATCTCTTCGCCGGTTTTGGTGCCGCCGGTGAACGAGATCGCTTTAACATCTTTATGAGCAACAATTGCGGAGCCGACTTTCGGCCCGAGGCCGTGGACTATATTTAGAACGCCTGCGGGTAATCCGGCTTCAATACATAATTTCGAAAATAAATACGCCGTCATCGGTGTTACTTCTGAGGGTTTGGCGACGACCGTGCATCCGGCGGCGATCGCGGGCGCGATCTTCCAAGTAAAAAGATAAAGCGGCAGATTCCACGGAGAAATACAGCCGACAACGCCTAACGGTTGCCGCAGTGTGTAGTTGATCGCATTTTGCCCGACGCTGTCATGCGATTCGTTTGCCGTGTGCATCGCCGCCGTTGCGTAGAATTTGAAATTCGCGACCGCTCGCGGAATATCGACCGCCCGGGCGAGCGAAACAGGCTTCCCCTGATCGATGCTTTCAGCCACAGCCAGCGATTCGAGATCACGCTCGATCAAGGCAACGAGCCGCATCAAAATGTCATATCTAGCTTCGGCAGATGTCTCTGACCACGCCGGAAACGCCGCCTTTGCCGCATCTACCGCCGCCTGCACATCGCGTTCATCTGAATCGGCGATAAGCGAATAAACCTCGCCGATCGACGGATCGTAATTGTCGAGATATTCGCCCGACGAAGGTTCGACCAGTTTACCGCCGATATAGTTTTCGATCTTCTTCATTAAACCTTTGCAAATGTAAGTCCTGACTGGCCTTGATATTTGCCGCCGCGATCGGCGTAGGAAACGCCGCAATTTTCGTCTGATTCAAAAAATAAGATCTGGCCAATGCCCTCATTAACATAAACCCGCAAAGGGAGATTGGCAAGATTTGCTATCTCAACGACCAGGCGGCCGGTCCAACCGGCCTCGAGCGGCGTTGTATTTACAAGCAGACCGGCGCGAGCGTATGTCGATTTTCCGAGAGCGATGCCAGTCACATTTCGCGGCATTTTGAAGGTCTCAACGGTCACGCCCAAACCATAGTGATGCGGCGGCAGCAAATAATATTTGGCGCCGTCACCGGCCTCGCGAACCGGCGGCTCGATCAGGGAAGATCCTTCGTCAAATCGCTTTGGATC
>JBDSCV010000212.1:0-4155 GCA_039920905.1 Pyrinomonadaceae bacterium | reverse complement strand
TGACGGACGGCTCGCTGCTTCGCGGCGTCAGATTCTTTGGTTCCGGCAAGCGGACACATTCGGTAGTTATGACGACGGACAGCAAGAGCATCAGATTTGTCGATACCGTTCACGTCGAAGGCGGCCCCGACGCGGTGATTCGTTTTTAAGAAAATTGGCACAAAACGCACAAGAAACACAGATTAAGATTTTCGATTGATTAGTCGTTTATGTTTTGTGTGCTTTTTGTGGCCAATTTAATAAAATGAGCGATTCAAAACAATACGTTCTTGATCTCAGTCAGGTTGGTGCCGGTGATGTGGCGCTTGTTGGCGGCAAGTGTGCCAGTCTTGGCGAACTTTTTCGCGAACTGACCACGCAGGGCGTGCGGGCCGTAGACGGGTATTCGACCACTAGTCAGGCTTACGAGCTGCTGCTGGAGACGGACGGACTTCGAAAAAAGCTGCAAACGCTGCTAAAAGGCCTTGATGTAAATGACCTTGATGAGCTTGCTCGCGTCGGCAGCGAGGCGCGGCGATTGATGCTCGAAACGCCGTTTCCGAAAGAGGTCGAGACGGCGATCATTACGGCCCACGGCGAGCTCGGGAAACGAATCGGCAAGAAAACATTTGAGGTCGCGGTGCGTTCGTCAGCGACGGCCGAGGATCTACCGGACGCATCGTTTGCCGGTCAGCAGGACACAATTTTAAATGTACACGGCGAGGCCCGTCTGATCGAAGCCTGTCACGAATGTTACGCCTCTCTGTGGACAGACCGGGCGATCTCGTACCGGACGGCAAAGGGCTTTGACCATTTTGATGTGGCGTTGTCGATCGGGATTCAACCGATGGTCCGCTCGGATATTGCATGTTCGGGCGTGATGTTTACGCTCGATACTGAGAGTGGTTTTCGTGACGTGGTCGTCATTAACGGCGCGTGGGGACTTGGCGAAGCGGTCGTTCAGGGAATGGCGACGCCGGACGAATGGATTGTCTTTAAGCCGACACTCAAGCTCGGTTTCCGCCCGATAGTGACGCGGAAACTCGGCGTCAAAGAAGTAAAGATGGTGTTTGCGGATGACGGGATGCGGACGCAGGTCCGTGATGTGGTCGAGACGCAGCGAAACCGGTTCTGCCTTGCCGGTTTTGAGGTGATGCAGCTTGCCGAGTGGGCGTGTAAGATCGAGGATCACTACTCAAAACTTGCCGGTAAACCGCAGCCGATGGACATCGAGTGGGCAAAAGACGGTATTACGGGCGAGCTTCATATTTTACAGGCCCGGCCGGAGACCATTCACGCCCAGAACACGACAAATTACATCGAGAAATACAAACTCGTCGGCATCCACGGAGCTCCGCTCGTGTCCGGTGTTGCCGTTGGCGAAAAGATCGGTCACGGCGCGGCTCACGTCATGCTCGATTCGGCAAAGCTAAATACATTTAAAGAGGGCGAGATACTTGTCACATCGATGACCGATCCGGCATGGGAGCCGATCATGAAAAGGGCTTCGGCGATCGTCACCGACCGCGGCGGGCGCACCTGCCACAGCGCGATCATAAGCCGCGAACTCGGCATTCCGTGCATCGTCGGCACCGGCGACGCGACGGAAAAGGTAAAGAACGGCACTGACGTAACGGTCTCGTGTGCCGAAGGCGAACGCGGAAACATCTATTACGGCAAGATCGACTTTAAGGTTGAAAAACAAAGGATCACGGACAAGGAACGCCCGCGAACGCAGGTGATGATGAATGTCGGCGATCCTGACCATGCGTTTGCCGTTTCGCGTCTGCCGAATGACGGCGTCGGTCTCGCGCGGCTCGAATTTATCATCAATAACCACATCGGCATTCACCCGATGGCGTTGGTCAATTATCCAAATCTCAAAAAACCGGCGGACATCGAGTTGATCTCAAGTCGAATTCTTGAAGAGGACCCGAAGGAATTTTTCGTCCGCAGCCTCGCCGAGGGCGTCGGACGCATCGCCGCCGCGTTTTACCCAAAACCGGTGATCGTGCGGATGTCCGATTTTAAATCCAACGAATACGCGATGCTGATCGGCGGCAAGGAATTTGAACCGATCGAAGAGAATCCAATGATCGGTTTTCGCGGTGCGTCGCGCTATTACGACGACCGATACAAGGCCGGATTTCGGCTCGAATGCCTCGCCCTGCAACGTGCCCGCGAGGACATGGGCCTCATCAACATCAAGCCGATGATCCCCTTCTGCCGCACAGTCGAAGAAGGCGAAAAGGTCATTGTCCTGATGGCCGAACACGGCCTCAAACAGGGCGAAAACGAACTTGAGATCTATGCTATGTGCGAACTTCCCGCCAATGTCGTGTTTGCCGACGAATTCCTGCAGGTATTCGACGGATATTCGATCGGGTCGAACGACCTGACCCAGCTTGCTCTCGGCCTCGACCGCGATTCGGAAATGGTCGCCCATCTTTTTGACGAACGAAACGGCGCCGTCGAGAAAATGGTTGCGATGGCGATAGACGCTGCGATCCGATGCGGAAAAAAGATCGGCATCTGTGGCCAGGCGCCATCGGACTATCCTGAATTTGCCGAGTTTCTGGTAAAACGCGGAATAAATTCGATCTCGCTGAATCCAGATACGGTGATACAAACCACACATCACATTTTAGAAACCGAAAAGGCTCTCGCCAAAACAGCTATTGATCAATAGCCATTTATTATCTTGACCGAACCCGCCGAAAATTATATTCCGCAAAACATCGTTGCGATGATGCGAAAACAGGCGATCCGCGTTTGGGTGATCGGTTTTGCGGTCGTTTTGCTCTGGGTTTTGATGATCCTGGCCGCACCGCTGGCAAGGGCTAACGGCTTTGCCGGCTTTTCGTCGCCGCTCTATCATTTTTTTAGCTACATATGCCATCAGAAACCGGAGCGTTCCTTTTTTGTTGCAGGCGAGCAATTTGGCGTTTGTTCGCGGTGTTTCGGAATGTATTTCGGGCTGCTCGCCGGCGTTGCGGTTTATCCTTTGTGGCGTCCGATAAATGAAATTGAACCGCTGCCGCGATTTTGGCTTTTTCTGTCGCTCATCCCGATCGGCATCGACTGGTCTCTGACCATATTCGGTATTTGGGAAAACACGCATCTCTCACGCTTTATCACGGGGCTCATTCTCGGCGTTGCTTGTGCAACTTTTATCGTCCCCGCGCTGGTTGAGATCACGCGAAATCTTAGCTACCGGATGAGAATTTCGCAACGCAAAGACGCAAAGTAGCAAAGACGCGAAGGAAAGCAATTTCTGGCAGTGTCCTAATCTTGTGGTGTTTCTGGACAGAGACCGATTTTCTTTGTGATCTTTGTGTCTTAACTTTGTGGGCTTTGTGATAAAAATGGCTTTTAAACACAAAGTTCACTAAGATGAAGACACAAAGAACACAAAGAGGATGACCACCACAAGATTAGGACACTACCCGATTTCTTGATCCTACTTTGCGTCCTGGCATCTTTGCGACTTTGCGTTGAACCTCTTTCTGGCTCCGAACTTTTATTGACTTGTCTTCGTAGAAAGAGCAAGATTGAGATCATATAATCTGTATGAGTTTTACAAAAGATATTACCGTCGAGCGTGCAAAAAAAGACCTTGCCAGGCGTTTAAAAATTGGCGGGGACGAGATCAAAGAGTTGGGCGTATCCGCCAAGGATTTTCCCGATATGGCTCTCGGAGCGGCCATTAAAGGCGAGATGTCGGCAAAAATGATCTCAAGCGGGTGGCAGATAATGCTCGATGCCAAGGGCAAGCATTACGAATACCGGGGCGACAAATATCAACTACGCCTACACAACTTTAACGGTGCGAATTACGTCATAGAATCATGAGTTTCGGAGCAGTAATATGAATCGCAATAATATCTGTATACACGTTGGTTTAGCTGTTGTTTTGATCACGATCGCCGCCGTTTTAGGGCAGATCGAGCGGTGGAAAACCGCACTTCACGGACCCGACAAACAGCCGACAACAACGGTCGAAAAGACCTTAACCTTAGAGAAGAATGCGGCGAGCAGTACCCCTGAAGTCCTGGTCCGCTTCAAACCCGGCGTCACTCTCGAAAAGATCAGAAACATCGCCGTCGCGAATCATGACTCGTTATCCGACGAGATCGAATCCGTAAACGGCCTTGCGGTGATTGATGATCTGGACGA